>JBJELR010000327.1:0-6940 GCA_051879255.1 Lachnospiraceae bacterium
CTGCATGGATGGCCTGTATTTCCGGCCGTCTGCCATACATTTTCTCATACACCTCTACCATTTTGTCCCGTAAGGGAGAATCCTTGCGGTAAGCCCAGCCCGGATAATCTCCGGTAGCCTGGCAGCTTCCTCCCAAACCTTCGGTCAGCGCAAAAAGCTGTTCTCTCAGCCCTTCCTTGGCACTTTGAAAAGAGCTTCTTAGGGAAAATCCAAGAGAAAGACCACCTTTACTACTGTTCAGCAGCCCCATATTCAAGGAGGTTTCCACCAGCCCTTCTATCTCTCCACTATAGGCCTGAACTCCATTTGGCAAACAACCGGTTAGGGCAGCCGCCCTTAACGTATCCTCTTTCGTTACCGTAAAGTAGCTTCCCGGCTCATGCTGCTCAAAGTGGCAGAATATTTCAGGGTCTTTGGCAGAATATTCCTGCTTCAGCATGGCATCAAACTCCTCCACCGCCAGCTTAAGAGCGAAGGTATCTGCCACTACCAGCTTCATGGCAGTTTCTCTGGGAATAGCATTATCCGCCAGGCCACCCTCTATCTCCAGAAGCCTTAGGGAAATTTTTTCCTTTGCATGAAGCAAAAATCTTCCTGCCAGTGCATTTGCATTTGCTCTCCCCCGATGAATTTCTGCTCCCGAATGGCCGCCCAACAAGCCTCCGATCCTTACCGTACAACAAATTCCCTGTATTTCTTCCCGTTTCCAGGGAAGGTAACAGTCTACCCGCATTCCTCCTGCACAGCCTACAAGAAAAATCCCTTCCTCCTCAGAATCCAGATTGATCATCCTTTTGGCCAGACAATCGGACAGATCAATGGCCTTGGCACCCAAAAGTCCAATTTCCTCATCTACCGTAAACACACATTCTAAAGGAGGATGGGGAAGAGTATCTGCATTCAGCAGAGCCAGCTCATAAGCTACGGCAATCCCATCATCTCCCCCCAGGCTGGTTTGGCGGGCAAAAAGTGAATCCCCTTCCACTGCCAGTCTAAGACCTTCCTTTTCCATATCTATTGTACTTTGCGGCTTCTTTACCGCCACCATATCCATATGGCCCTGCAGCATAATGGGCTCCCTGTCCTCGTACCCTTGGCTGGCCTTTTTCCAGATAATCACATTCCCCAATTCATCCTGCCGATACTTAAGGCCCCTTTTTTGGGCAAATTCCACCAGATATTGGCTAATCTTCTCTGTATTTCCTGAACCATGGGGAATGGCACAGATTTCCTCGAAAAAGGTGAATACCTCCCTGGGTGATAAGTTCGATAAAATTCCCATAAATCTTCCTTCTTCTTTATTTTCCTACTCTCTCTACTGTTTCCCTGAAATGGGATATTCTACATCTTCTCCGGTGCTTCAAAGCCTAACAGAGCAATACAGGTTTCCAGAATATCCAGACATAATGACAATAAAGCAATATAGCCTGACTTTCTTTCTTGCTTCTCCTCGGTAAGAATTTTGGTTTCATGATAAAATTTATTAAAAGCATTAGACAGGTCATAAATATAGGCACAAACCTTGTGCGGGGCAATCTCCTCAAAGGCAGCCTCCAGCATAGTATTAAACTTTGCCACCTCCATCACCAGACTCTTTTCACTTTCACCGGTAATGTCCTGTAGCTGTACAGCCTCCATGTTGCCGCCCTGTTCCTGATACTTTCTCAAAATGGACTTGATCCGAACGATGGTATACAAAATGTATGGACCCGTATCCCCTTCAAAGGAAGTGAAGCGTTCCACATCAAAAATATAATCCTTGGAGGCCTGATTGGATAAATCCCCGTACTTTACTGCCGCTAAAGCCACCTGTCCGGCTGTTTTCCTGGCCTCTGTTTCTTCTACCTCCCGGTTTTGTGTGATTTTTTTGTACATTTCTTCATTGATTTCTTCCAGCAGGTTCTCCAGACGCATAACCCCGCCTTCTCTGGTCTTAAAAGGCTTTCCGTCTTTGCCGTTCATGGTACCAAAGCCTAAAAAGTACAGCTTGGTATCCTCCTTCACCAATCCGGTCTTTCTTGCACAGCGAAATACCTGCTCAAAATATAAATCCTGACGTTTGTCTACCACATAAATCATGGTATCCGGCTGAAACTCCTCCATACGCTCCATTATGGTGGCCAGATCCGTCGTATTATACAGGGAGGCTCCGTCGGATTTTAAAATCATGCAGGGGGGAATTTCCCTGGTATCCGTTTCCTCCTTTACCTCTACTACCAAAGCCCCCTCACTTAAGTGCGCATAGCCTTCCCGCTTCATATAGTCTACCATACCGGGAATGCTCTCATGTACATCGGACTCTCCCTTCCACAGGTCGAACTCCACCTGCAGTCTATCGTAGTTTTTCTTTAAGTCGGCAACGGAAACCTTCAAAATGTGCTGCCATAATGCCCGGTATCCGGGGGCTCCGCTTTGCAGCCTGAAGGTGGCCTCCATGGCCCTTTCCTTATAAGCAGCATCCTCCTTGGATTTCCCACTGGCCGTAGGATAGATTTCCTCCAGTTCTCCAATGGTAAAAGGAGGCTCCTTGGGATATTCTCCCTGATAGTTTTCGTCAAAATACACTAAATCCGGCTGTCTTTCTCTAAGTTCGGTAATGATCAGTCCCATCTGCAGCCCCCAATCTCCCAGATGGATATCTCCGATTACCTTATGCCCCATATACCGACAAATCCGCTTTACACTCTCTCCGATAATGGCTGAGCGAAGATGCCCCACATGCAGTGGCTTGGCAACATTGGGGCCGCCGTAATCAATGATAATGGTCTGAGGCGTCTTAGCTTCCTCTAAGCCGAACTTTTTCTCTTCCCGCATTCTTTGTAAATAGGTTTTTAAAAATAACGGATCTACCTTACAATTTAAAAAACCGGGAGCCACCGCTTCCACACTGGAAAATACGCTGCTGTCCTTCAACGCTTCGGCAACATCACCGGCAATCATCAATGGCGCCTTCTTATAGCGTTTTGCTCCTGCCATTGCTCCGTTGCACTGATATTCACATAAATCCGGCCGATTGGAAATGGTTACCTTTCCCAGGGTAGAATCATACCCTGCTGCCTCAAAGGCTTTCCCCATTTCCTCCGAAATCAACTCTAAAATCTTTTTCATGGTTTCCTCCATTCAAAAACACGATAATAGTCTGTGTTTACTGTATCATACTTTATCTTCCTTGGAAAGACTTTCCACCTTAGAATAAATGCAGCCGCAAAAGTTCTGCCGATACAGCTCATATTTTTTGGACAGCTCTATGCTGTTCTTATAACCATCCTTCTTTTTAAAGTCTGAGGGAAGAAAAGCCACCTTATACTTCTCCTCCAACCGTTTTCCTATAGTGTTAATTTTTTCCGCATTTTTCAGAGGGCTTATGGTCAGTGTTGTGGTAAAGAAATCATAGCCTTCTTCCTTAGCTTTTTGGGCAGTTTTCTCCAGTCTGAGACCATAGCAGAGAAAGCATCTCTCTCCTCCTTCGGGACAATTCTCCAGCCCCCTGGCTATCTGATAGAAATTTTCCGGCTCATAGGCTTCTTCTATTATTCCTATCGGGAAAGTAGGTTTTTCATTATTCAAGGCATCGATCAGCTTCTTTTGCTCCTCGGCTCTCTTTTTATACTCCTCCCACTCAGAAATATTGGGATTATAATAATAGACTGTCAGCTTAAAAATTTCCTGCAATGGTACCAGCACACCACTGCTGCAGGGTGCACAGCAGCTATGCAGCAAAAGCTTCGGCCTTTTTCCCCCAAATCCTTCAATAATCCTTTCCATTTCTTTATGATACTGAGGTTTGTTTTGATTCATTTTTTCTCCCTTTTCATGTCACAAATTCTCGGCCAATCCCCCTTCTTAGGGTATTGGGAGTTCTTCTCACTCCTGCCTAAGGTTACATTTTAACCAAAGGAAGGTTCCCAGTCAATTCTTAATCTATTTTCTATCCACAAAGTATTTACTTTTTCTATCCACAAAGTATTTACTTTTTCCTACTAATGTGGTAGGATTTAAAACGTACACAAAACAACACCGCCGTTAGTGCGATAAAATGGAGGAAAATTATATGAATATTGTATATGCTTCAAGAAACGGTCATGTAGAAACCGTAATCAATAATCTTGGCATCACTGATGCATTAAAAATTGTGGATGGAACAGAAAAGGTGGATGGCGATTATGTTATCTTTACTTATACCGATGGTAATGGAATCCTTCCCCCCAAGGTAAAAACCTTCCTGCAGAATAATCCCGGTGTGAAGGCTGTAGTTTCCAGTGGAAACAGTGAACGCCATCCGGATACCTACAACTTTGCTGCTGATATTATTGCCAGAGAGTATGGGGCAGAAATTATTGCCAAAATTGATGGTATCGGCACTGACCATGATATGGCAGAAATAAAAAAAGCATTGAACCTGGCCTAAAGACCTGAATACAATGCTGCTTCACCATTTTCATGAATCGTAAAATCAGGGGGCTGTCAAATTGACGCCCCCTGATTTAATGCCTTTCTCCAATCTTTCATCAAATTCTATCCCTGGCTTTATTTTCCACGCAATGCTGTCTGAATATCCTCCCGCATATCCACAACTGCCTGTCTGGCTGCATCAGCAAAATTGGCTTCACCCATGTGAGCATATTTTTCCTGCTGATAAGCTGCAATAATTCCCCGGGATGAATTAACAATGGCACCCAGACCATCCTTGTTGAAGAAATGAACTAAATCTTCTCCCTTTCCGCCCTGTGCCCCATAGCCGGGAACCAGAATGAAGGATTTGGGCATCAGCTCACGCAGTGCCTTCCCCATTTCGGGATAAGTTGCCCCCACAACCGCACCAACGTAGCTGTAGGAAGCTCCCATAACATCAGCTCCCCATTCCACTACCTTTTTAGCCACCCACTCATATAAGGGCTTTCCCTCAATCAAGCGGTCCTGAAATTCTCCACTGCTGGGATTGGAGGTTTTAACCAAAATAAAGATTCCCTTTTTTTCCTCTTTACAAACCCGGATAAAGGGGGTAATGCTGTCAGACCCCATATAAGGTGCCAGGGTAGCAAAATCCTCATTAAACCCGTAATAGCTGTTGCTTCCTACCTTAACTTTACCCAGATGTCCTGTGGCATAGGCTTCAGAGGTGGAGCCGATGTCCCCCCGTTTAATATCTCCGATGACCACCAACCCTTTTTCTTTGCAGTAATCAATCGTTCTCTTGTAAGCAGTAAGTCCGGGAATTCCAAACTGCTCATACATGGCAATTTGCGGCTTCACTGCAGGAATTAAATCATAGATATTATCCACTAATTCCTTATTATATTGCCAGATGGCCTCTGCCGCTCCTTCCAGTGTTTCCCCGTATTCTCCAAAAGCCTTCTTGGTAATCTGCGTAGGAATAAACTTCAGCATGGGATCCAGTCCTACCACAATGGGAGCCTGGGTATTTTGAATATTGGCAATTAATTGATTAATCATCGTTTCCTCATTTCCTGCTGCCTTAAGCTGCATTTTTCGGATTTTTTCTTCTTATTAACCGGAATGGTTATCTTGATTTTAAAAACTCATATTCTCTAAGGGCATCCTGATCGTCCGGGTAAAGCTGTAAATAATTTTTCATCAACACGTTAGCCTGTGCCCAATCTCCCAGATGTTCATAAGCCACAATCTGATTGAATTTCAGGATCTGAGTCATGGACTTATCCCCCAGCTCCAATGCCCGGTTGAAGCAATCCAGGGCCGCCTGGGCATCACCGGACTGCAGCTTACACATTCCCAATCGATTTAACAAAGTTACATCCTGGCTGTTATCTGCCAGGTAATTGCTGTAAATACTGGAGGCATAATTATAATCTCCAAGCTTTTCATAGGTTCGGCCCAGTAACAGCGTACTTTCACTATCCTTTGTCCCCTTCTGGGACTCCAAATATATACGGGCATTTTCGTAATCCTCCAGGTAGTAACTGAGCCTTCCCTTTTCATAGTCGGAGAGCTTTTGCCCGGTACTGGCCAAAGCAGCCTGCAAATAAGCTTTTCCCTCCTCCTTATAGCCTTTTTCTTCCATGGCCTGATAGATTTCAATCCGCAAATCATAGTCCTGAGGCGCCAGCTTTATGGCCTCATCAAAATCCAGTCCCGCTTTTTTTAACTCACCCTGGTTCAGATAAACGATTCCTCGTAAGTAGTAGGCCTCTTTTTCCGGCTTTAAATCCAGAATGGCTGAATACACTGCCCCTGCCTGCTCCAACTGATTCATTTTGAAATAAGCCGTTGCCAGATAGTAATTGGTATCATAATCAAAATCATCCACCTTTGAGTCACTATAGGAAAAAGCAGCCAGAAATTCCTCTATTGCTTCTTCGTAACGGGTAAGGCCCAAAAGGGCAATCCCCTTTCCTCTGGCAATCTGCTGTGGGTCTTCTCCTGCAGCAGCGGCAGCTTCAAAACAGGCCAGGGCGTTTTCATATTCTAAGGCAGCAATGGAGTTAAATCCTAAGTCAATATTCTCCTGCCGTTTTTTCAATGAACAACCACTGATGATCAGTGACAGCATCAGTACCGTACACAGAATTGCAAATCTTTTCTTCTGCAAAATCCTTCCTCTTTCCTTTAGTCTCTAAAATAGCTTACTCCGGATTCGAAGATCGCCATATCCTGCTCACCAAAAATATTCATGGCCACATAGTCGTCCCTTCTCTCGGAATGCGCCATCTTTCCAAAGCATCTTCCGTCAGGAGAGGTAATTCCCTCAATAGCCAGGTAAGAGCCATTGACATTCCATTCCTCATCCATGGAAGGCCTTCCCTCTACATCCACATATTGCGTAGCCACCTGACCTGCTGCAAGCAGCTTATCCAGCCATGTCTTATTTGCCACAAAACGGCCTTCTCCATGAGAAGCCGGATTGACATAGGTTTTGCCTAACTGTGCCTTCATCAGCCATGGGGATTTATTGGATACCACT
>JBJELR010000328.1:0-6902 GCA_051879255.1 Lachnospiraceae bacterium
TTTTTTTATCGCAATTTTTGATATTCTAATGATGTTTAGTTTTTTTTAAGATTTCATTCTGTTGACTTTTACTCCATGGAGGATATAATCAAAGACATGGCCGACTGGTCGGTCGGAATGTAATGATTATGAAGATGGAGTAAGAGGATACCAATGATAGCAAAATTTAGTGTAAAAAAGCCTTATACAGTTTTAGTGGCAGTAATTATGGTCATTATTTTGGGTGCAGTGTCATTTAGCAAAATGACAACGGATTTACTGCCCAATATTAATCTGCCCTATGTGATTGTGATGACTCCCTATGGCGGTGCCAGCCCCGAAACGGTGGAGCTGGTGGTGACTAAGCCCATAGAGGCTTCTATGGCAACGGTCAGTAATATTGAAGGGATAAGCTCAGTGTCCAGTGAGAATTATTCTCTGGTCATACTGGAGTTTGCCCAATCCACCAATATGGATTCAGTCTCTTTGGAAATCAGAGAAAACCTGGATCAGATTAAGGCCTATTGGGAGGATTCAGTGGGCAGTCCCGTAATCATGAAGTTAAATCCCAATATGCTCCCGATTATGGTAGCAGCAGTAGGGATGGAGGGAATGAACAATGCCCAAATCAGCGATTATACGACGAACCAGCTTATCCCGCAGCTGGAAAGCATTGAGGGAGTGGCTTCTGCCTCAGCCAGTGGTTTGTTGGAGGAAAGTGTTCATGTGGTTATTCGACAGGATAAGATTGATGCCATTAATGAACAGGTTTTCGGCTCCATTGATTCCCAGATGGAGGAAGCCGGAAAAGAGCTGGCAGAGGGGAAAAAGGAACTGGCCGATGGCTGGAAGGAAATCAACGATAATATCAGTGAATTAGAGAATGCCAAGAAGGAGCTGGACGACGGAAGGAAAGAGCTGGAGAATGGACGGGCTGAGCTGGCAAGCGGTAAAGAGGAGCTGGCAGCCAGGAAAGAGCAGACCACCAATGAACTGGCCAATAAATATGCCCAGGTAGTGGATGGTATTGCCCAAATAGAAGCTAATATTGCGGCCTTGAACAGCACAATTCTGCAGCTGCAGGCAGGAGTGAAGGAGCTGGAGGCAGGGGGCCAGAATAAGGACAGCCTGAAAATGGCAGAGGAGCAGCTAAAGCAGCTGCAGCAGGCAATCATCACTCTGCAGGAGGCATTGCAGCAGGCAGCAGCAGCTATGGGTATTACCGCAGGGGATGATGGGGAAGTAATTGATACGCAGATTCTGCTTTTGGAGCAGATGCCGGAATGGCCTGTTCTGGAAGCAGGAATTACTTCGGGCCTAAATGGTGATGATAGCTGGAAGCAGGGGACCTGGAGGGAACTAAAGGAGAAGCTTTCCCAGCAGATTATTACGGTGGAAAAAGGCCTTGCTGCCTATAGCAATCTGGAGCAGTCCCAGGCGGCTTTGGAAAAGCTTAAAGCCAACAGGACGGAGCTGGAGACAGCCCTGGAGGCCATTACCAAGGGGAAAATTGAAGCGGCAGCAGGCTTCGGAAGTGCAGATGCCCAGTTAGCTTATGGAGAGGCTAAGCTGGATGCGGCACAAAGCCAGTTGGAATCCGGCCAGGAACAGATTGATGCAGGCTATAAGCAGATTGATTCTGCCAAGGAACAGCTTCAGGAGGCACAAAAGCAGCTTCAGGATGGGGAGCAGCAGCTTCAGAAGGCAAAAGAAGATGCCTATCTGAATGCAGACATGAATGGAATACTGACAGCAGATACGGTAAAATCTCTGCTTGCAGCACAGAATTTTTCTATGCCCGGCGGCTATGTAACGGAAGAAGGCGTAGATTATCTTGTTCGCGTAGGGGAAAAGCCGGGGGATGTCAAAGAGCTGGCTGCCATGCCTATCTTAAATGTAAATATGGATGGGGTTGAGGTGATTACCCTTTCCGATGTGGCCGACGTGTTTATGACGGACAACAGCAGTGAAATTTATACGAATATCAACGGCAGTCCCGGAGTAATTCTGTCTATGCAGAAACAGACAGGATATTCCACAGGAGATGTGTCAGACAGGATTAATGAAAAATTTGCCAGGTTGATGGAGGAAAATGAAGGGCTTACTCTGATTAATCTGATGGATCAGGGGATTTACATTAAGCTGGTTATGGACTCCATATTCAGCAACATTATTTTTGGCTTCGGTCTGGCACTGCTCGTTCTGCTTTTCTTTTTAAAGGATATAAAGCCTACTCTTATTATTGCCTGTTCCATTCCGATCAGTCTGGTGGCAGCAGTAGTGTGTATGTATTTCAGCGGAGTAACCCTAAACGTCATTTCCCTGTCCGGTCTGGCTCTGGGGATTGGTATGCTGGTAGATAATTCCATTGTAGTTATTGAAAACATTTACCGGCTGCGCAATGAGGGAGCCTCCATAAAAGAGGCGGCAGTGGAGGGAGCAAAAGAGGTGGCAGGTGCAATTATGGCCTCTACTCTGACTACAGTCTGTGTATTTGCTCCCATTGTATTTACCGAAGGAATTACCCGGCAGTTGTTTGTGGATTTGGGACTGACCATTGCCTATTCCCTTCTGGCCAGTCTGGTAATGGCTCTTACGGTAGTGCCGGCTATGGCTTCTAAAATATTGACCAGAACGAAGGAAGCTGCAGAAGGGGGAATTTTTGAGCGGCTGGCGGCAGGTTATGAAAAGGTGTTGGATAAGGTACTGCGTGTTAAGGCTCCGGTTTTGCTTATGGTGGTGATTTTGCTGGTCATCAGTGCTTCTGCCGCACTTTCCAGAGGAACCGCCTTTATGTCGGAAATGGACAGCAATCAGCTTACCATAAATGTGACCCTGCCAAAAGAGACACCTTTGGAGGAAACAGCAGCTACTACGGATGAAATCATCAGCCGTCTGGAGACACTTCAGGACGTGGAAAATATAGGTGCTATGCTGGGAGGTGGAAGTATGTCTATTGTGGGAGGCAATGAAGCCGTCAACAGCACAGTCATTTATGTTACCACGAAAGAGGAAAAAGAAAAGACCAATCAGGAGCTGGCCAGGGAGATTGAAGACCTGCTGGCAGATATGGAAAAGGTAGAAATTGAAATGCAAACCTCCTCCATGGATTTATCCTCCTTAAGCGGCAGCGGCATTACCATCCAGGTAAAAGGAAGGGAAATTGACACCCTGCAGACAATCGCTAAAGAGGTGGCCGCTATTGTGGAACAGGTGGAGGGAACCACTGCCGTATCTGACGGAATGGAGGACAATACAGGAGAAGTAAGGGTTCTGGTGGACCGGGCAAAAGCCATGGATTATGGACTGACAGTAGGACAGATCTACTCGCAGTTGTATGCAAAGTTAGCCACACCAACCAGCAGTACCATGTTAACGACAGAAATTAAAGAATATGACGTATATGTCATTCATGAAAAAGACAGCAGCATGACCAGACAGCAGCTTAAGGAGGTAATGCTGGACACTACGGATAAGGAAGGGAAAAAAAGTCAGGTATCCTTGTCAGAGATAGCAAAGCTGGTTGAGAAGGAAGGGCCAAAAGCCATCAATCGTTCTGGGCAGAGCCGGTATATTGAGGTTTCTGCACAAATTGCAGATGGTTATAATATAGGACTGGTATCCACCGCTGTGGAGGAGGCTCTGTCAGACTATAAGCTGCCTGTAGGCTACAGCCTTACCTTCAGTGGGGAAAATGAAACGATTATGGAGGCCATGGGGCAGCTGATGCTGATGCTGGTGCTGGCTATTGCTTTTATGTATCTCATTATGGTAGCTCAGTTCCAGTCCCTGCTTTCGCCCTTTATCATTATGTTTACCGTTCCCCTGGCCTTTACCGGAGGATTTCTGGGGCTTTACCTCACCCAAAATGAGGTCAGTGTAATCGCAGTAATTGGCTTTGTGATGCTGGCAGGTATCATTGTAAACAACGGAATTGTGCTGGTAGATTATACCAATCAGCTTAGAGCGGAGGGCATGGAAAAGAGGAAGGCCCTTCTTACTGCCGGCAGGGTCAGGCTCCGTCCTGTGTTGATGACGGCATTGACGACGATTTTCGGCCTTTTGACCATGGCCTTCGGAAGTGGTATGGGAGCAGATATGACCAGGCCCATGGCCATTGTTACCATAGGAGGACTGATTTACGGTACCTTACTGACTCTGTTGGTTATTCCCTGCATTTACGATTTATTTCATCCGGAAGGAAGATTTGCTAAAGGGAGAAAAAAGGAGGTGGCTTAGGGAAAATGAGCCAAATGTGGATGGAAAAGAAGGAGGAAAAAGAAAAAGTCCAGGCCTTATATGGGGCAGTAGAAGAACTTTTGGCCCAAGGTGCAGACCTTAGTCGACTTAAGGTGGAAGACATTACAAAGAAAGCAGGGATCGGTAAAGGAACCGCTTACGAATATTTTTCTTCTAAGGAAGAAATTATCGTTTCAGCAATCATACACCTTTCGCAAAGCCTTTGTCGGGATTTACTGTTGGAGATAGAAAAGTACCCCGGCTTTAAGGAAAAGATCTATGCCGGATTTGCCCGTCTGGAAGAAGGACCTACAAGGAGTGAGTGCTTTCTTCGGATTTTAAGTATCCTCCTGGGAAGTGATAGCCTGAGTAACCAGCTTCGCAAAGAGGTGGAAGAAAAAAAGAAAAATATGCCTCTGTTTATGGTATCTTATCTGGCAGAATGCGGGCAGAAGGAGGGGGTAATCCGAAAAGACCTTCCCCACAGTTATGTGGTTTCGGTTCTGGCATCAAAAGCTTTGATTTATTTGGCCTACCGATCCTGCCCCGAAAGAATGAAGGAATGTAAGCCGGAGGAGATGAAGGCACTGATTTATGAGGGGCTGATGAGAGAATTAAGTCCCTAAGCCGGAAGAAAATTTTAGAAATTTTAGAAAATTATAGAAAAAAGAAAATATAAGTTGACAGAAGATTCTCTTTATGATAAGATAGCCCTTGTCGGTGAGTTCCATCGATAGGCTGTCTTAGCTCAGTAGGTAGAGCGCATCCTTGGTAAGGATGAGGTCGGCGGTTCAAATCCGCTAGACAGCTTTAAAGTAAGATAGATGAAGGCTTTTTGAGGATCCTCCTTGAAAAGTCTTTCTTTTATTTTAGGCAGATACCCGGTATGATTTTCAATTAGAGGCAGAATGGAGAAGATAATGAATGAAGGATTAACACCAGTGGCAAGAATTCATACGGATTTTTCAGAAAAATTTGGGATACCCAGACAGAGCGGCCTGGTTAGCGGGCTGAGAGGGGAAATCCATTTTGAAGAAGAATTTCGCCATCCTGATGCCATACGGGGAATAGAAGAATATTCCTATCTCTGGCTGCTGTGGGGCTTTTCAGCCATAAAGAAAAAAGGGGTCAGCCTGACGGTGGCTCCGCCCCGATTAGGAGGAAAAGAACGGAGAGGAGTTTTTGCTACCCGTTCTCCCTTTCGGCCCAATGGTATCGGCTTGTCCAGTGTTAAACTGGAGGAGATCTGTCATAGAGAAGGCTATGGTCCGATTCTCATCGTATCCGGGGCGGATCTGCTGGATGGAACACCTATTTATGATATTAAGCCTTATCTTCCCTATACCGATTGCCATCCCGAGGCAAAGGGGGGATTTGGGCAGAACTACAGCCAGGATAAGATTATCGTTGTGTTTCCTCCGAAGCTGAAGGCTATACTGCCCCAGAAGCTGCAGCAGACCGTTTTTGAACTTTTGTCTCAGGATCCAAGGGCGGCATACAATAAAAAACCGGATTATCTCTACGGAATGAGCTTTGCCGGATATGACATCCGCTTTAGTGTTGCCGAAAATATCCTGACGGTAAAAGAGGTAGTAAAAATTCAGTGCCCAAGCTGGAAAAAAATCAAATAAAAATGACAGAGAATTGGTTGAAAAAACGAAAAAATACATTTATAATTAGTAATAATTAATCGTTTTATAGAATAAAAGGAGGAATAGATATGGCATTTTTTGAACACTTAAGTGAAACCCTAACCACAAAAGGGAAGGAAGCGGCAGAAGCAGCTAAACGGGTTGCTGAAATTGCTAATTTAAAAGGTCAGATCAGTGGGATTGAAACGGAAATCAAGAAAAATTACCGTAAAATCGGAGAGGCATACTATGAGGCCTATAAGGACTCAGAGGTGGTTTGTGAATTCGAGGAAAATGTACAGTCTATCCGGGATGCCAAAAGAGCGGTAGAAGAACTGGAGAAGAAAATCAGGGATTTAAAAGGAGACATCAAATGCCAAAGCTGCAATAGTCTGATTCCTGCAGATTGTGCCTTCTGTCCAAAATGCGGAGCAAAAATAGAGCCGGAATATTTTGACAGTGAGGATGAAAATGTTGACGAATATACGGAGGATTTCATTGTTCCCGAAGAAGATTCCAGTTTAGATGAATAGGAAATAGAAGAAAAAGGAGGCCGGTTTATGGGGCCTCCTTTTTGCTTTTGCCATATTTTTCACTGGGCAAGGCTTGTCCTGTTCAGTTGTGGTTTATTGGACAGGCTGTTCAGCAGGCTGCTCAGCCACCTGCTCTGCAGGCTGTCCGGCTGCTGCCTGGTTTCTCGCCTGAATTTCCGCCCGTTGGGAGGCAATAATAGCCTGGGCATTAGGGTCAGCCATAAAGGCTTCATTGTGCGGACAGTAGGTCAGAGAAGGAGTAGGCTCACTGACCTCACCTTCCTGAGGCTGACTGCCTACAATGGTAGTTCCATCGGCAGTAGTGGTTACATTTGGAGTACCACTGGTAAGGGTAGAGGAACCACCCAGCAAAGAAGGATGCTCAGGAGGAGTAAGTTCAAAGATTCCCTCAGCCTTAAACGGACAGGTTGCACAGGCCGGCTGATTAGAGTAGGTACACAGGCTTCCCTGATAATGTACATTACAGGAATCGGTGGGTACCGTACCCTGAGCAAAATAT
>JBJELR010000329.1:0-6796 GCA_051879255.1 Lachnospiraceae bacterium
TCCAGTACGTGATGGTGAATGAAGCCGGCGCCAGTGTATATTCTGCCAGTAAGCTGGCCACAGAGGAGTTTCCGGAATTCGACGTGGGACAGCGTAGTGCAGCCTCCATTGCAAGACGCCTTCAGGACCCTTTGGCAGAGCTGGTAAAGATAGACCCTAAATCCATTGGAGTAGGACAATACCAGCATGACATGAATCAGAAGAAGCTTAGCGAAGCTCTTACGGGAGTAGTGGAGGATAGCGTAAATAAGGTAGGGGTAGATTTGAATACGGCCAGTGCTTCTTTAATGGAGTATATTTCCGGTATCAGTAAGACCCTGGCAAAAAACATTGTAGATTATCGTGAGACTAACGGGCGCTTTACGGATAGAAGACAACTGTTAAAGGTGCCTAAGCTGGGCCCCAAGGCTTATGAGCAGTGTGCAGGATTTATGCGCATTTTGGATGGAAACAACCCATTAGATGCCACCAGTGTACATCCTGAATCCTATGAGGCTACCATGCGGCTGTTGGAAAAACTGGGCCTGACGATGGAGGACATCAAGGAACTCCAGAAGCAGGCTGCCAAGGAACAGACCAAGGGAAAAAAAGCCACTTCCGGAAAAACACCTAAAAAGCAGGTGGTTATTCGCAACACCAATACGGCTATGGGTAAGGCTCTTGCAGCAGCCATGGCAGGAACCACCATGGCTGCTCAGGAAGAAACAGGCAGTCAGAGACAGGAGGTATCCGGTCTGGAAAGACGGGTTAAGGACAAGAAGAAAATGGCCCAGGAGCTGGGGATTGGTGAACTTACTCTTACGGATATTCTAAAAGAGTTGGAAAAGCCTGCCAGAGACCCCAGAGAGGATATGCCAAAGCCAATTTTAAGAAGTGATATTCTGGAGATGAAGGATTTGAAGCCGGGAATGGTCTTAAAGGGAACGGTGAGAAACGTCATCGACTTTGGAGCCTTTGTGGATATCGGTGTCCATCAGGATGGATTGGTGCATATTTCTCAGATTACCAATAAATTTATTAAACATCCTCTTGAGGCAGTCAGTATTGGTGATGTGGTAGATGTACAGGTGCTGACGGTAGACCTGACAAAAAAACGAATTGGTCTTACCATGAAGCTTCAGAAGAACGGATAGAACGGGTATAACTATCCGAAAGGTGGCCAACAGTTGCGAAAAAATTAAGATTGATACTTGCTATTTGGAGTAAATTGGTCTATAATCTAAGAGAACTAAGGCATAGGACTTAGTGAAAAATATGATTTCTTCGGGGCAGGGTGAAATTCCCTACCGGCGGTATAGTCCGCGACCCGCTTTGGCGGCTGATTTGGTGCAATTCCAAAACCGACAGTATAGTCTGGATGAGAGAAGAAGGAGCCGGAATAGGGGTTTATTTCGTCTGTTCCGGTATGAGGTAATGTTTGCTTTTTCAACCTTTTATGGCCCTGAATCGGAGGATTCGGGGCTTTCTTCATGGAAAAGAAATCATAGAAGCGGGATGATTAATATGCTGTAAAGACAGCGGAATGGAGGAAGAAATGACTAGTGGATTGTTAACAGAATTAGGGAAAAATATGGTTTTTGTCCTGGAATTTTTAGGGGTGGTAGCCGGCTTGTTTATTATTGCTTATGTAGTGGAAAAGTGGGAAAAGAAAAGAAACGGTTCTACCGAAAGTGTATTGTCTACCCGGAAGGTTGCCATGACCGGTATGTTTTCTGCCATTGCAGCAGTATTAATGATTTTTGAGGTTCCTGTACCCTTTGCTCCCAGCTTTTATAAGATTGATTTAAGTGAACTGCCGGTATTAATTGCCGCCTTTGCTTTTGGACCGGTAGTCGGAGTGTTGGTAGAATTTGTGAAGATTATTCTGAATCTGTTGATGGATTCTACCACCACCGCCTTTGTTGGTGAGCTGGCCAACTTTTCCGTAGGCTGCTCCTTTATCCTGCCGGCCTCCATCATTTATACCTTTAAAAAGAGTAAGAAGCAGGCAGTTATGGGCTGTGTAGCGGGAACTCTGGCGATGACTGTCTTTGGAACTGCATTTAACGCAGTCTACTTGTTACCTAAGTTTGCAGAACTTTATGGAATGCCTTTGGAAGCAATCGTGGGAATGGGAACAGCCATTAATCCTAAAATTACGAGTGTAACCAGCCTGGTCATTCTGGCAGTGGCACCCCTTAATGTGCTGAAGGGAAGTATCGTGTCTGTATTAACGATTCTGGTGTATAAGAAGCTGAGTATCATTATCAAAGCCAACCACTAACCTGCTTATCAGCAGAGAAAAAGAGGGATATGCTTGAAGAAAGAAGGAAAAGGTGAGGAGATGGGAAAAATTAAATTTACCAAAATGCATGGCTGTGGAAACGATTATGTTTACATAGACGGGGCAAAGGAAAGGATAGAGGGAGAGGATAAGCCGGAATGGGTCAGAAAAGTCAGTGACAGACATTTTGGCATTGGCAGTGATGGGGCTATATTCATCAATCCCTCTGAGCAGGCGGATTTTGAAATGGAGATGTACAACGCAGATGGGAGTCGCTCCGAAATGTGCGGAAACGGTATCCGCTGTGTGGGAAAATACGTATACGATAAAGGGCTTACGGACAAGAAACGGATTTCAGTCATCAGTGGCGGTCAGATAAAATATTTGGATTTAACGGTAGAAAACGGACAGGTCAGCCAGGTTAAGGTGAATATGGGAGCGCCGATTCTTATAGCCAAAGAGGTTCCCGTAATCAGTGACTGCAAAGAGGTTATTTCCCAGCCGATTACCATTGCGGAAACGGGCGAGACCTATAAGATGACCTGCGTATCTATGGGAAATCCTCATGCGGTGGTATTTCTGGAGGAGGTTCGGAACCTGGAGATTGAAAAAATCGGTCCGTTTTTTGAACATCATCATTGTTTTCCCAATCGTACCAATACGGAATTTGTAAAGGTTTTGGACAGAGAAAATGTAGAAATGCGGGTGTGGGAGCGGGGAACAGGAGAAACCCTGGCTTGTGGAACCGGATGCTGTGCGGTAGCTGTAGCCTGCATTTTAAACGGCCTTACGGAAAATGAGGTTACGGTTCATGTTCTGGGAGGAAAGTTAAAGATTTTCTGGGACAGGGAGGAAAACCTGGTGTATATGACAGGACCGGCCAAGACCGTTTTTGAAGGAGAAATTTAAGAAAAAACAGACCATAAACGAATAAACTAAACCGACCCCTAAAAGTCAGACTGGAAATCTAACTTTTACAGGTCGGTTTTTTCCTGGATAGCTACAGGCTAATTATCCGGTGTAGCATAAGCAGACTCAAGATAGGTTAAAAAGGCCAGTGCGTTATCCGTATATTGACTGTCAAAGACCACGCCGTAGTAGGCGGTAGTCTTGGGATAACTGGCAGTTTCTACAATTTTGGGAAAAGCAGTCACGTTGATGCCTACAGCAACGGCCTCATCCTTCTCGTCATCAGGAAGGTCACAATAGAGAAAATTCTGTTCAAATCTGCTCATTTCCTCTGCAGAAAGCAAAGTGCTCAAGTCCTGAAAAAAACCCTGGTTCGCATAAAAACTAAACTGAGCCTCATCAGCCACTACCACATCCAGCTTGCCGGCCATGGCCATGGCAGAAAACTTCTGCTGATAGGTGGCGGTGTAGGGAGAATCAGAATCCTCATTGATGTAATAGGTGGAATCCAGAAGGGTATCCTGCTTTTTGGAATTGATGCCAAGATACCGGTTAAAGCCTTCCATAAACTGGGCATCATTAATATTGGGAAAGGCATTAATATAGGCAACAGAAAGCACCACCTCTTTTTGGGTTAATAGGGTATGAAAAATACTGCCCAGCATACAGGCCGACAATAAAATAATAATGGCCGGAATTTTATAATAATCCCAGTAATATTCCCATTTTTTCTTCAGTGGCCTTAAGCGCTGCTTCTGCTGCCGGAGACGGTTGTAATCCCTGGTGGAATTGGTATTCGACATAATAATCCCCATGCATAGCACAAGTCTTACTTGTGCTACTGCTTAAATAAGAAAGTGAAAAATGTTAATTTTTCACACTAATCCCCATGCATAGAACAGGCATTGCCTGTTCGTAAGTTGTTTTCCTTATTGTTCTATGATAAGCGGATAGAGAAACACTGTCAATTAAGGGAAGGTAAAGAATATTAAAAAAATATAAACTGCTTTCCCATTGCAACTTTTAGTCAAATGTACTAAACTGGAAGAAATACAGAGGAAAGAAAGAAGCTGTGTAAGAAAAATGGTGGAAACAGCAGAACGGAGGAAGGAATGATAAACGAGACCTATATTGAGGTAATGGTTAAACGAAAAACCTCTCCTCTTATCCGGGTGGGGCAGGTTGTGGCTGCGGTGGTTACCGCCTGTTGTGGCTTTCTGGCCCTGATTGGATTGCTGCCGGCGCTGATTGTGGCTCTGCCGGCCGGTGCAGCAACCTACTTTCTCTCCTTATATCATTTTGTAGAGTATGAATATACTTATGTGGATAAGGAACTTCAGATTGACCGTATTTTGGGAAAAAGCAGGCGAAAACGGATGGAAACTCTGGATTTGATGCAAATTAAGCTGCTGGCTCCTCTAGGCTCTCATCAGCTTGATGCCTACCGGAATAGAAATCAGAAAACAGTAGACTATAGCAGTAGAGAGGTAAAGCAGCCGGAAGCCAGATATCTGCTTTGCATGAAGGATCGACAGTTGATTATTGAACCCGGGGAACAAATGGTCAAAATGATTCATTCTGTTGCTCCCCGAAAAGTATTTACTTATTGAATTGACAGAAGATTGTGCATTTGATACAATCTTTCAAACCTTTTAAATTTTAATGTTTATTTAGCCACGTATCATCATAACACACAACAGGAGGAGAGCAAGATGGGTCAGATTATTGGCGAAGGCATTACCTTTGATGACGTACTGCTGGTACCGTCACATTCAGATGTTATTCCTAATCAGGTGGATATTACTACCTGGCTTACTAAAACAATCAAGTTGAATATTCCTTTAATGAGTGCAGGAATGGATACCGTTACCGAACACAGGATGGCCATTGCCATGGCAAGACAGGGTGGAATCGGAATTATTCATAAGAATATGTCCATTGAGGCACAGGCAGAGGAAGTGGATAAGGTTAAGCGTTCTGAGAACGGTGTGATTTCAGACCCATTTTCATTGACACCGGAGCACACTCTGGCCGATGCCGATGAGCTGATGGCTAAATATCGGATTTCCGGGGTACCTATTACGGAAGCTGCAACCAAGAAGCTGGTGGGCATCATTACCAACCGGGATTTAAAGTTTGAAACCGATTTTTCCAAGAAAATCAGTGAATCCATGACTTCAGAGGGTCTGGTAACTGCCAGAGAGGGAATCACGCTGGAGGAGGCCAAGAAGATTCTGGCAAAAGCGAGAAAAGAGAAGCTGCCCATTGTGGACGAGCATTTCCAATTAAAAGGGCTGATTACCATTAAAGATATTGAGAAGGCAATTAAGTATCCCCTGGCAGCCAAGGATGCGCAGGGACGGCTTCTGTGCGGTGCCGGAGTGGGGATCACTGCCAATGTACTGGAGAGGGTTGAGGCTCTGGTAAAGGCCAAGGTGGATGTGGTTGTGTTGGATTCAGCTCATGGTCATTCCGCTAATGTAATTAACTGTGTGAGAATGATTAAGGAAAGATTTCCTGATTTGCCTGTGATTGCCGGAAACGTAGCCACAGGCGAGGCAACCAGAGATCTGATTGAAGCAGGAGCAGATGCCATTAAGGTAGGTATCGGCCCCGGTTCCATCTGTACCACCCGCGTGGTTGCAGGTATTGGTGTGCCGCAGATTACTGCAGTCATGGATTGCTACGAAGTGGCAAAGGAATATGGTATTCCCATTATTGCCGATGGGGGAATCAAGTACTCAGGAGATATTACCAAGGCTATTGCAGCAGGAGGCTCTGTCTGTATGATGGGCAGTATGTTTGCCGGCTGTGACGAAAGCCCCGGGGACTTCGAACTTTTCCAGGGAAGAAAATACAAGGTATACCGGGGAATGGGATCTATTGCAGCCATGGAAAATGGCAGCAAGGACCGCTATTTTCAGACCAATGCCAAGAAGCTGGTGCCGGAAGGTGTGGAAGGACGAGTTGCCTACAAGGGAATGGTAGAGGATACGGTATTCCAGCTTCTGGGAGGGCTGCGCTCAGGAATGGGATACTGTGGGACACAGAGTATTTCGGAGCTTCAGGAAAAGGGAAGATTCGTAAAGATTTCAGCAGCTTCCCTGAAAGAGAGCCATCCCCATGACATTCATATTACCAAAGAAGCACCCAACTACAGTGTAGATGATCATTAATAAAGGCTTTTCTATCTGTATTTTGCCGAAAACAGCACAACCAAAGGGGAGTGCTGTTTTTTTTGTTGTTAAGCCCAAGGGCTTGTGATAAAATGAGAACAATGAGTGAAACGATCTGGAGGAAAGAATTGGAAATGAGCAACGAAAATCATGTTGAGAAAACAGAGAATCTGGAAAAAGAAAAGGAAGTTGTTTCCAGAAATTTTATTGAGCAGATTATTGATAAGGATTTGGCAGAGGGTGTTTATGATACGGTACACACCCGTTTTCCGCCGGAGCCTAATGGATATCTGCATATTGGACATGCTAAGAGCATCCTGTTAAATTATGGCCTGGCACAAAAATATGGCGGACAGTTTAATATGCGTTTTGATGATACCAATCCCACCAAGGAGAGGATTGAGTTTGTGGAATCCATTAAAGAGGGTATCCAGTGGTTGGGAGCAGA
>JBJELR010000330.1:0-6787 GCA_051879255.1 Lachnospiraceae bacterium
ATGAACCTTTCTTCCTTCCAGCAGATCCTGATACCACAAATCAAACAGGCTGTTTAAAAAATGGCCATAGGCCCCGGGCGTAAGGGTGTACTCATACCGCTCCCCCTCTCTGCCCAAAGGATTCAGACAGGGAATAAACTGAAGATAAGCAAAGCCCTGCTCCCGATAAAAGGAATAAATCCGACTGATTTTTTTCGCTGTCAGGGCGTTAACCACCGTCAGAATATTAAACTCCACCTTATACTTTTTCAACAGGTCAATAGCCCCCATCACCCGTCTGAAGGTTCCCCTGCCCTCCTTATCTACCCGCAGTCCATCATGGGTAAACGGTATGCCATCCAGAGAAATCCCCACCAGAAAATGATTGGCATGAAGAAATTTTGCCCATTCTTCATCCAGCAAAAGGCCGTTGGTCTGAATGGCATTATGGATTCGGATTCCTCTTATATTATACTTCTTTTGCAGACGGATAGATTGCTGAAAAAAATCCAGCCCTCTTAAGGTAGGCTCCCCTCCCTGATAGGCAATAGTACAGTCCGTATCCGAAAAGGCAATGGCCTTCTGAATGACTGCCTCCAGAGCAGCCTCCTCCATCATTCCATAAGAGGCCGTTTTGCGGTTTAAGGCTTCATCATGATAAAAACAATAGCTACAGCGCATATTGCATAACCCGGAGGCAGGTTTAATTAATAAGTTAATATTAGGCACCGTTTTTCTCCCGCTTAATTAGTGTTTATTTAGCATAGCACAGAGAAAAAAGCCTGTAAAGGCATGGCTCAAATCTGTTTACTGAAACAAGGCCATAAACTTTTCCCACCAGCTTAACTGTCTTTCCGCCGGCTGCTCAGTCACTTCCTCCTGGGGAAGCTCTATGGGCGCCGTTTTCAATACAAAGAGAACTGATTCCACATCGGTATTTTTCTCTGAAACGAAGGATTTGACCGGAATATCTTTACCCAGCATTTCCTTCATGGTTTCATCGATGGAATCCTGTACCTTCCCATCTATATCCCGGGTTTCCTCATAGAATTCTCCGGTTCCTTTTTTCAGTTCATCAGTCCCCTCCTGCAAAGACGTAGAACCATCATAAAGTTCTGCCATTCCCTGCGTCAGTGTTTTGGTTCCCTCCTGGAGAGCTTCTGCCCCTGAGAGAAGGCTGTCACTTCCTTCCTTCAGCCTATCGCTTCCCGCTTTCAGGCTGTCGATGCCGTCCTTAAGACCGGAGGTACCTGCTGCCAGCTGAGAAACTCCACCGGTATAAGAGGTGATTCCACTGTTTAACTGCCTGCTGCCCTCCACCAGTGCAGGAGCTGCCTGGGCAACCTGACTGATCACATTGCTGCTTCCCTCAATATAAGCCTTATCTGCTGCCACCAGAGTTTCTACTGCAATCAAAGTTCCGGCCTGGATAATGTATCTTGTAATTCCTGAAGGGTCTCCGGTAGCCTGATATTCTCCTGCCAGAGCCAGGGCCTCCCCATCCTGGGCTGCGGCCAACTCCATCAGCTTTTGCATGGCTGCCTGCTCTCCACCTGTGGAATAAGCTTCATATAAGTCCCTCTGCGTGCTACTGATTCCCAGGGAACCTAAAAGAGCATCATGGGAAGCCAACAGACCATTGATGTCCCCTATACCTGCCTGGGAAAGCTGCTGCTGTAAGGTATTTTGATAGCTGCTGATTCCCACCTGTAAACTCTCCAGAGAGGTAACCAGTTGGCTTGCTCCTCCACTCAGTTCCCCGGATTTCTGATTCAGCGTATCTACACCCTGCTGCAGCTCCATAATCCCTTGCTGCAGCTGACCTGCTCCCTGCTGTAGCTGAGTCGCCCCCTGCTGCAGGCTGCCGGTGCCTTCCTTAAGACTGTTGCTTCCCTCCTGCAAATTCAGCGAACCATCATAAGCCTCTTTGACTCCATCGGTTAATTCTCCTGCCCCCTTCTGCAATTCTTTTGCACCATCATCGACTTCTGCTACAGCATCCTGCACCTCCTTAATCTGGTCATTGATTTTTCCACTGTCTACCTCCATGTCTAAATTAAGTCTGGTGCCATTAATGGAAATTTCTCCCAGCACAAAATCTGTAACATCTGCTTCTACCAGAAACTTTGTCTCTTTTCCCGGAAGGCAGATATAGGAAAGCTGCTTGGAACTGCCTACATTTGCAATGGTAGCATCTTTTGCCGTAATGTTTTTACAGGTATCTCCATCCAGGATAAAGCTGAGCTGCAAAGCATAGCTTTCCCAAAAGCTATCCTCCACTGCCGGATTTTTTGTGATACCGATTTCCATTTTCAGATGCCCGGTTTTTCCACCCATCTGTGAAGCCTTGTAGGCCTTGCCATCTATCTCGTATTCAATTTCTATTTTCCAGGGAAGTTCTTTCGTCTTTAAATTCCCCTGATAATATACCTTATCTGCCTGGGTAGTCAGAGTAATCTCATCCCGGTTTTGCATAATCTCCTCACTGGTGGTAAGATTGGTCACCCCGGTATAGCTGCCATAATCTACGATAGTTTTTCCCTTCACCCCCTGAAAGCTGTTGACGACATAGATGCCCTCTACCTTTCCCTCCGGGGTGAGGTTAGCATAAACTACCTCCTCTTTAGCAGTAGATATTTTATTCGTCCTTGTTTCTCCACCGGCTGTTTTACTCTCCACGATGGTTGTTCCCTTTACTTCTGCCGCTCTGGCACCCATACTCAGCTGACTGCTGCTTAACACTAAGACCAAAGCCAGACCGATTGCCTTTACGCTTTTTCTTCTCATCTTTTCCTCCTTCTAAACTCTCACCAATTCCATAGCTTACGCTGATTTTACTCTCCTCGGATATTCTTTCTTTTTTTTATGAACAGCCTGTCCAACAGCATTAAAAAGCCCGGCAGAACAAAGAATACTGCAAACAAAGAAAACAAGGTTCCTTTTCCCAAAAGAAGGCCCAACTGAGACAAAAGACCATTGCTGGAAAACTTACTCAAAAGAAAGCCTACTACCGTAAGTGCACTTCCTGACGTCAATATAGATACGGTAACCTGACTTACTGTAATAACTACACTTTCTCCTTTTCCCAGAGCTTCCCGGTTCTCCTTATAGCGATCCGTAAACAAAATGGCATAATCCACTGTAGCTCCCAACTGTACGGAGCTGATAATCAGATAAGCAATGTAAAACAGAGGCTGTCCCTGAAAATAAGGAAGTCCCAGATTCAGCCAAATGGCCGTCTCTATGGTCAACACCAGAATAATCGGCAGAGTCAATGTTTTCATGGTTATCAACAATACCAAAAATACCGCCCCTACGGCCACAAGATTCACCTTAACGTTATCCGCTGTTATGGTATTCATCAAATCATAGGTACTGATGCCTTCTCCGGCCAGATAGTAGCTGCCCGGATAGTATTTTTCGGCAAGCTGATGAACCTTCTCTACCAGTGCCGTTGTTTCCGTTCCCTCATAATCCACCTCTGCTGAAAGCACAATGCGACTGTAATTATCCGATTCCAACTGAGCCAAGGTGGCTGCGTCCACATATTCATAGGGAATTTCTGCGCCTGCCTGCTCTACAAAAGCAACCACCCCTGTTATCTGAGACAGTTCCTTTAACTCCCTTACCAGGCCTGTTTCCAGCACCTTATCTCCTCTGGGTACCAAAAGCACATAGGTATCATTTTTGCCAAAAATACTCTCAATTGCATCGGTATCCTCCCCCAGCTTGGTACCCTCCCCATAAATTTGGGAGGAACCATAATAATAATCATTATGTATGCTGGCCAGATAAGCCGGTACGATTGCCAGGACAAAAATCAGGCCAAGAAAGGGGGTAAGCTTTCTTATCATTTTTCCGGTGCCCACAAAGGAGGGCATCAGATTTTTATGTCTAGTTTTATCCATCCATTTGAAGGTCATCAGAATCCAACCCGACATGAAAAAAAATACGGTAATCAGACTGATTAAAATTCCCTTAGCCAAAGCAAGCCCCAAGTCCGGTCCGATTTTAAATCGCATCAGCACCAATGCTAAAAAGCCAATTACCGTAGTTATTCCACTGGAAAGAATGGAACTGGTGGATTTCACCAGGGCCAGCTTCATGGCCTCCTTAGG
The DNA here is from genome assembly GCA_051879255.1 of Lachnospiraceae bacterium. GTDB lineage: Bacteria > Bacillota > Clostridia > Lachnospirales > Lachnospiraceae > SFDP01. Next base: position 4,098 of record JBJELR010000330.1, read on the forward strand.
TGAATCTACCTCTTTTCTGCATTCCTCAAAGCGATGGAGTAAAAATACTGAATAGTCCAACGATACTGCCAACTGTAAAATACTTCCTGCGGCATTGGTCACGAAGGAAATTTCTCCAAAAATCAGGTTGCTTCCCCCATTCAATAAAATAGCCACGCCCAATCCTGTAAGCACTACCAAAGGCTCCATCCAGCTATTGGTGGTCAGGGCCAATACCACAAGCACAAATATAACGGCAAAAATCGTAATTTTTCTGATTTCTGCTACCGTTCCTGTAGTGGATACCGCTGTACTTACTGCGGAACCCGTCATGGCATTTTCCTCCCCAATCAGCTCACGTATGGCTGCAATTACCTCCACTGCTCTTGTCTCATCTACGGCTACCATGTAGAGTGCATTACCATCCTTATAATAGTTCTCAATCGTTTCACTATCTGCCATTTCCAAAGGCTGCTTAAGTTCTATAGAATCATCCAGCCACATCACATCGACTACTCCATCCACAGCCTCAAGTCTGGCCTTGTATTCCAAGGCCTGTGGTAAAGTAACCCCTCGAATCATTATCCTGGCATTGGGAATGGCCCCTTCAAACTCTGCCTCCATCACCTCCAGAGAAACCGTTGAGTGGGAATCCTCCGGAAGATAAGCATTCATATCATAGTTCACTCCCACAAATTGCTGACTCAAAAGGCTGATTGCCAGACAGATGATAAACAGCACTAAAATGGTTTTCCTTTTTTCAATTACTTTCGCATAGAATTTCTCCATGATACTCCTTTTATCCTCTCCTCTCAAATTGTTTTATCCTATGTACAAAGTAAACAAATGAATTTTAATTGACATTTGTTACGCAATTAGTATATATTTTTTGCAAAAGATTTCAATATACAGGAATTTATAAATAGTCAATTAATTGACAAAATCCCTAAAAGTGTATTTTATTTTTAAAAAGACCTGCCCCGTACAGTGCAGCAAAGCTTTGTGAAACGAAGGGAGCGTATCATGGAAAATAAGACAAAAAAAGAAGACCTGCGGGTTCGTAAAACCTACAAGGCCTTGTGCAATAGTTTCCTCCAGCTTCTTGCCGAAAAGAAATTCGAGGAAATCACCATTCATGAATTATGTGAGACAAGTCTGGTCAGACGTGCAACTTTCTATAAGCATTTTGAGGACAAATATGATTTCTTTGCCTTCTTCGTTCGGGAGGTAGGGAACTCACTGACCGTTGATTTAGAACCTTATCACAGCAAAGATTTAAGCCCCAATGACTATTGCCTGCATCTATTTACCAAATTCGTTCATTTCATCGATAACCATCGACAGATTGTTAACAGTGTATTGGATAGCTCTGCCTTTTCTTCCCTGTTTGAAATCATGTCTGATGAACTCCATTTTCACATGCTGCTCATTCTCCAAAAGCAACAGGAAAATGGTATCCGTTTTCCCGTCAGCTTAAGTATGCTGGCTTATTTCTATACCGGTACCATCATTCAGGTTACCCTCTATTGGGTCACTTCCTCCCTGTCTGTGGAAGAACTGACGCAGGAATATCAGCTTCTGCTTCAGTCCTTTCAGCTTCCTGTTTCCTAAGAAAATGCGTCTGATTTTCCGATGAAGTCCTCCTTATCTGGCCTGCGTCAGAAGCCATTCCACCCAGATACTGTAATATTTTCCCAGGATATGAGTCTGATCTGTGGTGTACTCCGAGGCAAGGCAGCCATTTTCATCATCAAATAAAGGATTCACATCCAGATAAAAGATACCTTTTCCATCTGCCATTTCACTGACTGCCTGATTAAAACGATTAATATTAGCATTATTATAAGTAGGTGAAGTATCTGATTTTTCCTTGGAAATATGAAGATTGGCCTGCAGGAAAATAATTGCTTCCGACTGTGTATTGCAAAGCAAATCTACTATTTCCTGATAACGTTTTACGGTCTGATTAAAATCATAGCCCAGCTCATTAATTCCTAACATCACATAAATCTTTCCAAATTTTTTCTCCGCAAGCAGCTCCTCCAGCTTAACCTTTTCTCCATTTTTCATGGGAAAGCTGGTTTCCCTGATTTTATACACACTCATTCCCGAATTTGCCAGTACCTCTGCCTGCCCCAAATCCCCGTATTCCGACAATCCTACGGTTCTCGAATCTCCAATAAACAGGGCATCATCAAAATAGGTGGTGTCTGCCTGGAAGGGTTCTTTCATTCCTGGCGGTACAGTCTCCTCCTGCGCTATAGTTTGATTTTCTGACACACTAGTCATATTGTCTGACACACTGCTCGTATTATCTGACACACTAGCCATTTCTTGGCTGTTCCCTATTTCTTCATTCTTTTCTTCCAGCGGCTCCTCTGCCGTTTCCTGCGCAGGCTGAGTTGGTCCCCCCGGAGGATTGTCAGGAGCAGAACCCGGAAACTGAAAGAAATCCTTTATCCATTCCACTCCGCTAAGTTCCCCGTAGCCATCTCTGAACTCTGCCTCTGTCCCGGCCGCCGGAGGCTTTAACTGGATAAACTCCAGCCTCCAGCCCAGAATAAACAGTAAAATACTTACTCCAAGCATGACTACATAAGACCATCGCCTTTTTTCTGTTTTTGTCATGATCCACTCTCCGCTTAAAATTGATAATACAAGAAGGGATTATCCAGTCCTTGGTATAGATTGTACATACATAGCCAGAAGAT
>JBJELR010000331.1:0-6754 GCA_051879255.1 Lachnospiraceae bacterium
TATGTTAAACAGAGTCCGTTTGAGCGATGGGCGAAAGGGTGAAGTCATTTTAATCAACAGACATATGCTCAGCCGCCCTCTGATTCGCTGCGGCTCCGAATACATTGATTTATGTAAAGAGCCTGCCAGTCTGAGTATTGAAGCCATAATCTGATCCATTATCTTTCTCATGCGAAAGAAGGTACATATGGCAAAAAAGGCACGTATGAATACCAGTATTCCAGTATTCATACGTGCCTTTTATTTTCCTTCTATTCAACCTACCTTAAATTTAAATTTTTTAATTTCCCGTTCAGTTTCAACTTTCTCAATCTGGGCACCCAGTCCCTTAAGCTTTAGTTCAAAATCTTCATATCCCCTCTGAATATACTGAATTTCATCGATCATAGTGAAGCCTTCTGCTGCCAGACCGGCCAGCACCAATGCTGCACCGGCACGGAGATCAGGAGCACTTAAGCTGGCACCGGTATATCTTCCCACACCATTGATAATTGCTGTATTTCCTTCCACCTTGATATTGGCCCCCATTCTGGTCAATTCATCTACATAACGAAAACGGTTTTCAAAAATACTTTCTGTTACAATGCTGGTTCCCTGAGATAAGCCTAACGCCACCGCCATCTGTGGCTGCATATCCGTAGGAAATCCGGGATACGGAAGGGTTTTTACATGGGTATGATTAAGAGGTTTGGAAGCGACCACACGTACTGCATCATCTGACTCCTCCACCTCACAGCCTATTTCAATCAGTTTGGCCGTAATAGATTCCAGATGCTTTGGAATAACATTTTTTACGGTAATATCTCCCTTGGTAACTGCTGCTGCAAACATGAAGGTCCCCGCCTCAATCTGATCCGGAATGATGGTATATTCAGTTTTATGCAGACTGGTTACTCCCTTAATACGGATAACATCAGTGCCGGCCCCTTTGATATTCGCTCCCATACTGTTTAAAAAGTTAGCTAAGTCAACCACATGAGGCTCCTTTGCCGCATTTTCAATGATGGTCTGGCCTTCTGCCATTACCGCTGCCATCATCACATTGATGGTAGCTCCTACAGAAACCACATCCATATAAATGTGGCTTCCCTTCAACTGGCGGGCTTCGGCAGAAATCAGACCATGGGCAATATCCACCTGGGTTCCCAGAGCCTTCCAGCCTTTAATATGCTGGTCAATAGGGCGACTGCCGATATTACAGCCTCCCGGAAGTACTACTTCCGCTTTTTTGTACTTCCCTAATAAAGCACCGATCAAATAGTAGGAAGCACGAATTTTCTTAATAAAATCATCTTCAATCACATGTGCATGAATCTGTGAACCGTTAATTTTAACCGTATGACGATCAACTCGCTCTACAATGGCCCCAATACTTTCCATTGCCTGCATCAATGCATTGGTGTCCCTCACATCGGGAACATTTTCTATCAGAACGGTTTCATCCGTCATAATTGCAGCGGCTAAAATAGGCAGGGCAGCATTCTTAGCCCCTCCTATCTCAACCTCTCCAACTAAAGGATTACCACCTTTTATTGCATATTGTTCCATCGCTTACCTCTTACCAACAATTTAGCATCAAATGTATCATCAAGATAGTATAGCACATAATTTTATTTTGTAAACCTGCAAACTAAAGTTTACCTCTCCTCTTTTAATAATAATCCAGATAATCCAATGGGTTCACTGCCGTACCGCTGATTAGAATTTCAAAATGCAGATGAGGCCCGGTGCTGATACCTGTATTTCCACTCAGTGCAATTTTCTCTCCCTGTTTTACCGTCTGTCCCACAGACACCAATACCTTGCTTAAATGTGCATATCTGGTTTCCGTTCCCCCTGGATGCTTAATATATACCACATAGCCATAGCCTCCACTCCAGCCGGCCCTGGTTACCGTACCACCGGAAGAAGCCATGACAGAAGAACCTGTAGGTACACCCCAATCAATTCCCTTGTGATTACTGGATGCTCCCCTTGTAGGCGATGTTCTGCGGCCAAAACGGGAGGTAAGGCGGCCTCCGGAAACCGGTTTAATATAGGTAGGCGGTACCTTGGTTCCCCGTTCCACAATCTTGGGAACTGCCTCCATAACTACTTCTTCTTTGACAATTTCCTTGCCAACTTCCTTATCATTTCGATAAGTAATCTGTGCAACTGCCTTTCGAAAACCGGTGGAAGGCTCCTGTCTGGTGACTTCTTCAGTCGTAAACCAGTCATCGTTATCAATGTAGATTACCTCTGCATCATAAGCCTCCTCCAGATACTCCTGCTCAGTCCGAACTACTGACAGCTCAGGCTCCGGAACAGTAACAATCAGCTCCTCTCCAATGCGAATGGTCGAATTTTCATTCTCCAGGTTCTTATTTAATTCTATGATTTTATCCAATGGAATGTTCGTCTTTTCCGCAATCTTCGATAAAGTATCCCCGGCAACCACCTCATAGGTCACATTAACTTCCTGATCCTTGGTTACCTGCTCAACAGCCTCCGACAAAGGAGTCAGTTCACTTTCCAGAAGGAAGGCCTCCACAACCTCCACCGTTTCTGCAAAGTCCATATTCATCAGGCCATACTCATAGTCCTCAAAGTCCTCTCCCATATCGGGTTCCACTCCTTCAAAGACATCTTCAAAGTAGCCCTCAATACCACCCTTCCAGAAGGCCGGAATTCCTTCCTCCTCCTTTTCTTCATTCTTAACCACTTGGGCGGTTAATACGGTCAGCTCCCTGGTGGGATCCAAAATCAGCTTTATTCCATATCGATTTTTTTCATCATATTTGTTTAAGGCCGCTTCCAACAAGGAAATCACTTCCTCGGAACTGGCCAGATTAACCGTAAAATTATTGATTTTAACGGTATAGGCCCGTTGCAGGGTTTGTACCAGGCTTTCCTCCATAGCGGCTGTGATCCGTTCCAAAAGTACCTTGTCCCTGTCAATCTCTCCAAAGAAGACCTCTTTAGCTTCCACTTGCAGATCCAGCTCAATATAGTTAATATCTGTAGAATCCCCTGCAATAATTCTTCTTGCCCTGGCAATCAGGCTGTCAATTTTTTCCCGGGAATCGGTGCTGCCAATTTTGGTTTCATTCATATATATTGTAAAAAAATTATTTCCCGCTTCTTCAATCTTTACCAGATTGGGTAGGAAAAAGACATAAAAAAAAGCGGCAAAAATCGCTGTCCTAAGAAAACTGATCCGAAGTCGTTTATAATATTTTGTTAGTTTTACCATATTCTTAACCGTCTATATTCTTTAAAAAAATAAAGCATTCTTTTCCTGATTCATTTCATGTAACAATTTTGTAATATCTCTATCATAACAGCATTTTTTTTGCTTGTAAAGTAAATGTTATGATGATACTGTAGGAATCAGAAGAACTCTGATTCAATCAGTACCTTTCTCAGAAAGGAGTCCTCTTATGGAGCCTATTATCTTTCATCTGGATGTTAATTCCGCCTATTTAAGCTGGACTGCAATCAGTCTGCTGGAACAGGGCCAAACTCAGGATCTGCGCCTTATTCCCTCTGTAATCGGTGGTGACCAAAGCAAACGGCGGGGTGTAGTCTTGGCTAAGTCCCTTCCCGCTAAAGCCTATGGCATACGCACCGGTGAACCCATTGCCAACGCCCTTCGTAAATGCCCCGAACTGGTACTGGCCTCCCCGGATCATAAAATGTACGCTGCCCGCTCCCGACAGCTAATGGAATACTTATCCTGCCTTTGTCCCCAGATTGAACAGGTCAGCATCGATGAGTGCTATATGGATTTTACCTCCATTGCCCATTTGTATCCTTCCTATATGGAGGCGGCAAGGCAAATAAAGGATTCCATCTCCAGGCAGTTTCATTTTACCGTAAACATTGGTATCTCCAATCGAAAGGTTCTGGCAAAAATGGCTTCAGACTTTCAAAAGCCTGACCGTATTCACACCCTCTTTACGGAAGAAATCAAAGAAAAGCTCTGGCCCCTGCCTGTAGACCGCCTGTATATGTGCGGACGTTCCAGTGCACAAACTCTGCGAAAGCTGGAGATTCTTACTATCGGCGATTTAGCCAAAGCTGACCCTGCCATTCTTACAGCCCATTTGAAAAGCCATGGTCTGCTGCTTCACCAGTATGCCAACGGAGTAGATGCTTCACTGGTGGAGGCTTCCCCTGCTGCCGCCAAGGGTATCGGCAACTCCACCACACTGAAGGAGGATGTAACTGACCGGGAGGCAGCCCTCCCTGTCCTTCTCTGGCTTGCAGAAAGTGTGGCTTCCCGTCTTCGCAAGGCCGGTCAGTCAGCCTCTATGGTAAGCTGCGAAATTAAATACAGTACCTTTCGCAGTGTTTCTCATCAGAAGACCCTGCCCTCACCCACCAATTCTTCTGATGCCATTTATGAGATCGCCTGCTGCCTTTTTGACGAACTGTGGGATCATTCTCCCATTCGTTTATTAGGCATCCGCACCTCGAAGCTGACTGCAGAAAATGAGCCGATACAGATGAGCCTGCTGGATTTACAAATGGCAAATGCTTCCTCACAGCAGGAGCAAAAACAGCAAAGGCTGAATCAGGCTCTGGATCAGATTAAGGAAAAATATGGAGATTCTGCCATAGTCCGGGGAAGCCTTTTAAAATAAAACCGGAAAAAGCCCCATCCAGGGGCTTATTTCTTTCGTACCGAATAACCGAATCTACCCAGCTCCTCTCCTAAAGAGAAATAGGTACCATGGGAGTAGGCCAGCAGATTACTGTCTTCTAAATGGAATTTACCTTTTTCGTCCAGGTATTTCTCATCCGCATGAACCGCTACTATCTCTGCCAGAAACATATGGTGTGTTCCCAGCTTCAGCATCTGTGTCACCCGACACTCCAGATTGACCGGGCTTTCTTTAATCCCCGGTGCATGGATTACGGTAGAGGGCATAGGCGTAAGCTTCGTTTTTTTCCACTTATCTACATCTCTGCCACTGACTACACCACAGTAATCGGTGGCCCTGCTAAGTTCCTCTGTGGTCAGATTAATCACGAATTCTCCTGTTTCCCGAATCAACTGGTAGGAATACCTTTCCGGCCTGACGGAAATAGACACCATGGGAGGGTCACTGCAGACCGTTCCCGCCCAGGCAATGGTCAGCATATTAGGCTTCGTATTTTTACCCTGACAGCTTACCAGTACCGCGGGTACAGGATAAAGCATATTCCCCGGTTTCCAGCTTTGCTTTGCCATACTCCTCTCTCCTTCTCAACACCTAAAATATTCCATAAATACCTAGCACCTGAAGTATCACTCCTGCCACAGCCGCCAGAAGAATTAAAAGCTGCATCAACATGGTTCTTTTATGGTATTTCTTAGCAGTTTCCTCCTGTGCGGTTAAAATAGCCTCTGTTTTGGTTTTATTTTCCTCCACCACAACCGCCTGTACATTACGGTAAACCTTAACATTCTCCTTATGCAGAAAGTCATCTGCCCGTTTAAACCAATCCCCAATTTCCTTCTGGTTGGCTTCCAGTACCTGTAGCAGTCTGTTGATTTCTTCTACCGTATTGCCATCGTCTGCTGCGGTAAGCTGGCTGATTTTATCCAGACTTTCTCGCACCAGACTATCCATGTTCTCATAGCTCTTTTCCACGAGCTGCCTTAGGCCTTCCTCCATATCCACTCGGCTATTTTGTGTGAGCTGCCTCAGACTTTCTTCCATATCCAAACGACCATTTTGTGTGAGCTGCCTCAGGCTCTCCTCCACAAGCATTCCGCTATTTTGTGTTAACTGTCTCAGGCTTTCTTCCATATCTGTATGGCTTTTTTCCAAGAGTAGCCTTAAATCTTCCGCAGTTTCTGTGTTCCGTAATTGAAGCTTTCGCATTTCCTGAAGACAGGCTTCATACTCTGCCACCTGCTGACGCAGTCTTCTCAACTCCTGTTCTTCTGCCGCCTGATTAGCTCTGATTACCTCACCGGCAATAAACTTTTGTGCTAATTTATCAATAAAATTATCCATTGTTTCCCTCCCACTGCATATTTTACATTAACTGATGTTATATTAACATATTTTCACCCATTTTACAATTTTCTTCTCTTTGTGCATTATGTACACAATTATTTTTCTTCTTTTCTTCTTTTTGTCATTATTCACCACATTTTTACATTCTATTCATAATTTGTTCATATTTATTTGCTATACTAAATACAAGTCAAAAACAACTTGTTCTCCATGTTTATTTAACTGGCAAATAAGATGAATTTTTTCATAATAGCCCGGGTATCGAAAGATGCCTGGGCACTCCTCATTTTAGGGTTCTACCTGCCCCTTCCCAACTAATGAGCAAGAAAAAACGGTACAAACTTCTCCCTGACACTACTATTGTCCGCAGAGAATTGTGTACCGATTTTTATTATTTCCGCTCAGCCATATCCTGAATCTGCTCATTCAGGGAGAGCATTTTTTGATCCAGTGCAGAAACCATGGTGGAACATTCTACCAATTCATCCTTGATATGCTGAGGAACATTTCCTTCAAACTTATAATTAATTTTGTGCTCTAACGAAGCCCAAAAGTCCATGGCTACCGTTCGAATCTGAATTTCCACCTTTGCGTGAACAATTCGATCCGACAGATAAATGGGTACCGTCACCAGCATATGATAGCTTTTGTATACACTGGGTTTAGGATTCTTTATGTAGTCTTTGATGGCAATAATCTTAATGTCGTTCTGATTGCTGATCATTTCGGCAATCCGGTAAATATCAGAGGTAAATGAACAGATT
>JBJELR010000332.1:0-6726 GCA_051879255.1 Lachnospiraceae bacterium
CATGGGTACCTGCTACCTTAAAGTCCATATCACCAAAGAAATCCTCTAATCCCTGGATATCCGTCAATACAATATAATCCTCATCCGTATCTCCGGTAACCAGACCACAGGAAATGCCTGCCACTGCTTTTTTAATGGGTACACCTGCTGCCATCAGAGACAGAGAGGAGGCGCAAACAGATGCCTGAGAGGTTGACCCATTAGATTCAAAGGTCTCAGATACTGTACGAATGGCATAGGGGAATTCTTCCTCATTTGGCAGCACCGGTACCAATGCCTTTTCTGCCAGTGCACCATGGCCGATTTCTCTACGTCCGGGACCTCTGGAGGGTCTGGTTTCTCCTACCGAATAGGAAGGGAAATTATAATGATGCATATAGCGTTTGTTGGTTTCGTTTACATCCAGTCCATCAATTCTTTGCATTTCGGAAAGGGGCGCCAGTGTAGTCACCGTACAAATCTGGGTCTGTCCTCTGGTAAACATGGCAGAGCCATGCACCCGGGGAATCAAATCCACCTCTGCTGCCAGCGGACGAATCTGGGTAATCTCCCGGCCGTCAGGACGCTTATGATCCTTTAAGATCATCTTGCGAACAGTCTTTTTCTGATACTGATAGAGGGCTTCTCCTACCATCTCCAGCCATTCTTCCTTATCAGCAAAGGCCTCCTCCAATTTTTCACGAAGCCCTCTGATGTTTTCTTCTCTCACCTGCTTCTCATCGGTAAATACTGCCGCCTCCATTTCTTCCGGTGTTACAATCTCCTTCATGGCAGCAAACATTTCTTCCGGGATAGCGCAACTGGTATAGCTGTGTTTAGGCTTACCAACTTCCGCTACAATCTGATTGATAAAAGCAATAATGGTCTGATTGATTCCATGAGCCAGGTAAATTGCTTCAATCATCTTTGCTTCAGGAATTTCATTAGCACCTGCTTCGATCATAATCACCTTTTCACCGGTAGACGCTACGGTTAAATTCAAATCTCCATTTTTCCACTGCTCCTGAGAAGGATTTACAATAAATTCTCCATCCACCAGGCCAATCTGAGTAGTGGCACAGGGACCGTCAAAAGGAATATCGGAAATGGAAGTAGCAATGGCACTTCCCAGCATAGCCACCAGTTCAGGACGGCACTCAGGATCCACGCTCATAACCATATTGTTTAAGGTTACATCATTACGATAGTCCTTAGGAAAGAGAGGACGCATGGGACGATCAATCACACGACTGGTCAATACTGCATTCTCACTTGCTTTTCCTTCTCTCTTATTAAATCCTCCGGGAATCTTCCCTACTGCATACAGCTTTTCTTCGTATTCTACACTTAAGGGAAAGAAATCGATTCCCTCTCTGGGTTTCTCTGAAGCAGTCGCCGTACAAAGTACCGTAGTTTCACCATAGTGCATAAACGCACAGCCATTAGCCTGTTTTCCTACCCGATCAATATCTACGCTTAAAGAGCGTCCGGCTAATTCCATTGTAAATGTTTTGTACATTTTTTTCTCCTTTTCCTGACTTTATTTTCATCCGCAAGAAAGGCCCGAAACTACTGATAAAGACAGTTAAACACTGTCCTTATCAGTGGTCTCGGAAACGTCCTTCCTGACGGATAGTTACCATTTTTCACATCAGCAGATGTAAAAACAGGGACTGCCTGAACATAAGGACAGTCCCATTATTTTCTTTACTGTTTATTTTCTGATGCCTAATTTTCCAATTAATGCACGATATCCTTCAATATCTGTTCTCTTTAAATAATCCAATAAACCACGTCTTTTACCAACCATTTTTAAAAGACCTCTTCTGGAATGATGATCCTTCTGGTTAGCCTTTAAGTGCTCAGTAAGTTCTGCAATCCTTGCGGTCAGAACAGCAATCTGAACCTCCGGTGATCCGGTATCTCCTTCAAATCTTGCATACTCCTTCATAATTGCGGTTTTCTTCTCTTTCGAGATCATAGTTCATATCCTCCTTATTCCTTAAACGCTTTATCCTAAGTATGGGACGGAGACTCCACATACTGAGCATAAGCTGAATTTCATACTGATATAGTTTAACATAAGCTGCTATGCTTGTAAACAAAAAAATCCTTTTGTTTCACTTTTTACTTTCACCCATGAAAATGTCTTCCTTCATCAATATCCGCCATCATCTGGTTCTTCAATGCTTCTAAATTCTCAAAACGCATTTCTGCACGTTTAAACTTCAATAGCTGAACTACGGCAGTTTTTCCGTAAACCTCTTTGTCAAACTCATAGATATAGGTTTCCACACCAATCTGGCTGGCATCGCTGACCGTAGGCTTATTCCCGATATTGGTAATGCTGCGGTATTCCTTCCCCCCTATTTGGGTTAAGGAGAAATAAACCCCTTTCGGCGGCAGCAGCTTCTCCTTCTGGGGCAAAAGATTAATGGTTGGCATCCCTATCGTGCGCCCCAGCTTTGCCCCATGCATAATCTCACCAATAATGGAATAAGGCTCACCCAGCAACTGATAAACCTGTTGCATATGTCCCTGTTCCACCTCTTCCCTTACGTAGGTAGAGCTGATTTCCCGACCCTGATCCCGTATTTTGTCGAGAATTTCCACCTGAAATCCCATTTTGGCGGACAAGTTCTTTAACAGGCTGGCATTTCCGGCTCCCTTATGCCCGAAGGATACATCATAGCCTGCTGCCAAATAAGACATCTTCATTCTGTTTAATAAAATTTCCCGGACAAATTCATCCGGTTCCATGGCTGCAGTAACTTGATTCAATGGGTATTCAATAAGAATATCTATTCCCATTTTTTCAAAAATTTTCCGTTTTTCTTCTCTGGTGGTCAATTCCTTCCTGTCCCGTATCCCAAAAAGCACTTCCGGCGGAGGATCAAAGGTAAATACCGCACTGGACAGGCCTCTTGACTTTGCTTCGGTAATTTTTTTCAGCAGCTCCTTGTGTCCCCGATGGAGCCCGTCAAATTTTCCCAGAGTAACTGCGGTAGGAATCAGCAGCTTAAAATCTGTTGTATCTGCAATTATACGCATATTTTCCTTCATTTCTTCTATTTACTGATAAACATTTTTACAGGGCAGAATCTGCCCTCCTTTTTTCTATATTCATAAATTCCCATAAATCTGTTATTTTTATCATATACCCGGTATTGACTCTGATCCTGCCAGCTATCCTGCCATAAAGCGGGGAGCAAATGGTGCGGCTCAAAGGAATTTCCATTCTCCACCAGCCTGTCCATAGCCGGCTTTAGACGCAGTGCAGGATAGTCGGCAAAGAGCCTGTCCACAGGAAGCAAAATTCCTTCCAGTGCTTCTTCTTTGCTTTTCTCCCCCCGGTCTGCCATGAGCTGTTCCAGTTGTTCAAGACTGAGGGCTGTTTCTTTAGTAAATATTCCCGATTTGGTTCGCTCAAGGTGTTCCATGGCACCACCACAGCCCAGGGCCTCTCCCAGATCATGGCAAAGGGTACGGATATAGGTTCCTTTCGAGCAATTTACTCGAATGGTCAGCCGGGGAAGCTCCATGGAAAGAATTTGGATTGCATTAATCCGGACCAGGCGGGCCTTCCGTTCTACTTCTTTCCCTTCTCTGGCCAGTTCATAAAGTCGTTTTCCATTCACCTTCAAGGCAGAAAACATGGGAGGAATCTGCCAATAATCACCTAAAAAGCTCAGAAGTGCTTTTTCCACCTCTGCTTCTGTCACCTCTACCGTTCTTTCCTGTATAATCTGTCCTGTCATATCCTGAGTATCGGTGGTTATTCCCAGCTGCACCTTAGCCACGTACTCCTTATCCTTATGGGTAAGCAGCTCACAAAGCCTGGTGGCACTCCCCAGACAGACAGGAAGGACCCCTACCGCTTCCGGATCCAGAGTCCCTGTATGTCCGATTTTTTTCTGTCCTAAAATCCCTCTAAGCTTTGCCACCACATCATGGGAGGTAAAGCCCTGAGGCTTGTCTATATTAAGTATCCCGTTAATCACCGTTTTGCTCTCTATTCTTCCTTTTTAAGCTGTAGGGCAATACTTTTTGCCACCTGCTCAATGATTTCTGTAGGATTCCCTTCCATGCTGCAGCCTGCTGCACGAATATGTCCTCCGCCTCCAAAGGAGGCAGCAATTTCAGCCACATTCACCTCATGGTTGGATCGAAGACTGACTTTATATTTCTGCTCTCCTGTCTGATAAAGAAATACCGCACACTCCACTCCCTTTGTAATGCGAAGCTGACTGATAATTCCATCCAGATCTGCGGGTGTCACCTTGTATTCCTCCATCTGGCTTGCTTCCACCACACTGACAATACATCTGTTTTCCAAAATCCTCCGGCTGCCAACCAATGCCTGCCCCAGAATTTGGTTCTGTTCGTAGGTCTTTTCATAAAAGGTTTCATCAATCAACTTGGGAAAATCGAAGCCAAAGCTGATTAAGTCTGCAGCTATACGCAGGGTTTTGGGAGAGGTATTGGAATAGTTAAATACTCCTGTATCATGAACCAGTCCCAGATAAAGGGCTTTGGCAATTTCTTTATCCAGTCCGGACTGATCCATAAGTCCAAATACCACCTCGCTGGTGGAGCTGGCTGTTGGCTCCAGTATATTGATCTCTCCCGTCCCTTCATTACTGATGTGATGATCAATATTAATCCTCTTTTTTGCTCGTTCAGCAATGGGAAGCGCCTTCCCAATCCTGTCCATGGAACAATCCAGAATCAGGAAAAGATCATAAATCTTTTCCTCCTCCATCACAGAATCGATTTCCTCTATCCCCTGAATACAGGAAAATTCCGGTGCCGGAGATTCCAAAAATACCCGTACCTCTTTATCCGGCATATTTTTTTTCAAGTATAGATAGGTTGCCATGACAGACCCAATACAATCTCCATCCGGTCGTATATGACCACTGATGGCGATAGAATGAGCCTCATTTACCAATTCTTCCAGCTTACTCATCCTTCTCCTTTCCTTCATCCATTCCCTTCACTATCTCATCAATTTTTCTGGACATATCCACACCATAGGCAATGGATTCATCCAAGACGAAATGCAGCTGTGGTGTATTCCGCAAATTAATGATTCTAGCCAGGCGGCTCTTGATAAAGCCTTCTGCACTTTGCAGTCCTGCCAGGGTGTCCTTTCCGGCCTGTTCATCCCCCAGGACACTGATATACACCTTGCAGTGCTTCAAATCCGGGGCCACCTCTACTGCAACCACACTGGTCAGAGGAGAAATGCGGGGATCTTTTATTTCCCCCCGGATAATCTCTGCCAGCGTTCTTTGTACTTCTGTATTTACTCTCGTATTTTTTATACTGTTTTTACGCATGTTTCGTCCCCTTCCGCTGCCTTCAGCTGCTGTTGAAAAAGCCCTGGGAAACACCCGATCCCTTTACTCTTATCGGGGAACCTCTACCATGATATAGCTTTCCACAATATCCAGCTCCTGCATCTGATCAAAGCCTTCAAATACCAGACCACATTCAAAGCCTGCTTTTACTTCCTTAACATCATCCTTAAACCGTTTCAAAGAAGCCAGATTTCCTTCAAAAATCTGCTCTCCCTGGCGGGAAATTCTAATCTTACAGCCTCTCTGGAAGACACCGTCTAATACATAGGAACCTGCAATATTACCAATCTGGGAGGCTTTGAAAATCTGGCGTACCTCTGCATGACCAATAATCTTTTCTTCAAACACAGGATCCAGCATCCCTTTCATCGCTGCTTCAATATCCTCAATAGCCTGATAAATTACTTTATACAGGCGAATATCCACGCCTTCCTGTTCTGCTGTAGCTTTTGCCGTAGCATCAGGGCGAACATTAAAGCCAATAATGATTGCAGACGAGGTTGCCGCTAAAGTAACGTCAGATTCACTGATGGCACCTACACCGCTATGAATACATTTAACCACTACCTCCTCATTGGAAAGCTTCATCAGGGACTGCTTCACTGCCTCCACACTACCCTGTACGTCTGCTTTGACGATTAGATTCAGTTCCTTTAAATTACCTTCCTGTATCTGGCTGAATAGGTCATCCAGTGACATTTTGCTCTTGGTTTCTTCCAGTTTCTTTTCCTTATTCTGTGCCACGAAGGTTTCCGCATAGGATTTGGCCGTCTTGTCACTGTCATGAGCCAGGAATACCTCGCCCGCATTAGGCACATCACTTAAGCCCAAAATTTCCACCGGTGTGGATGGGCCTGCTTCCTTCACTCTTCTTCCCTTATCATCAATCATGGCTCTTACCTTACCATGACTGGAACCGGCAGAAATAAAATCGCCTACCTTCAGAGTACCTTTTTGCACCAGAACTGTTGCTACAGGTCCCCGGCCTTTATCCAGCTCAGCCTCAATCACCAGACCTCTGGCCCTTCTCTTAGGATTTGCCTTTAGCTCTAAAATATCCGCCGTTAAAAGAATCATTTCCAAAAGTTCCTGGATTCCTGTCCCGGCTTTTGCAGAAACCGGTGCAAAAACGGTACTTCCGCCCCAGTCCTCAGGAATTAAATCGTACTCGGATAATTCCTGTTTTACCCGGTCGATATTCGCATTGGGCTTATCAATTTTGTTTACGGCAACAATAATTTCAATGCCTGCTGCCTTGGCATGATTGATTGCCTCTACCGTTTGCGGCATAACCCCATCATCTGCTGCCACCACTAAAATGGCAATATCCGTAGCATTGGCACCACGCATACGCATGGCGGTAAAGGCCTCATGACCCGGTGTA
>JBJELR010000333.1:0-6707 GCA_051879255.1 Lachnospiraceae bacterium
CGAACGCATAATTAAAAAGATAGTCGGCCATAAAGGCCAGGGTGTCACGGAAACGGTATATACGCACTTTGAACTTGCAGAACTTAGGGATGCCATAAACAAAATATAGACCTAAAATAGTGTTACTTATGTGTTACTTACCGTTAAAATTTTATACTTTTTTATACCATCTGAAAATCCCCCGAAAGCAAAGAAAACCCCGAAAACATAACGCTTTCGGGGTTGTTTGCTGCTCTTTGAAAATTCGCTTGAACTATCGTTTGCTGAACTGCGGTGCACGTCTTGCTGCCTTCAAGCCGTACTTCTTTCTTTCCTTCATACGAGGATCTCTGGTCAGAAAACCTTCTTTTTTCAGTACAGGTCTGAAATCAGCATCTGCCTGAAGAAGTGCTCTTGCAATACCATGTCTGATTGCACCTGCCTGACCTGTGGTACCACCTCCGCGAACGGTAACCTTAATATCAAATTTGTCAGCATTCTCGGTAGCCACCAGAGGCTGACGAACGATTACCTTTAAGGTCTCCAAGCCAAAATAATCATTGATATCTCTTTTATTTACGGTAATATTACCCGTTCCGGGTGTTAAATATACTCTTGCAATTGATTTCTTTCTTCTACCGGTTCCGTAGTACTGTGCTGCTTTAGCCATCTCTATAATCTCCCTTCTAATCCCCTGCATATCGTAAACTCCACTTACGATACCGTTCAAATAGGATAGTAAAAAATCTCTGATTTTTTAAACTGTTTCCTTAGTTAAAATGTTAAAACTTCAGGCTTTTGTGCCTCATGCTTGTGTTCAGGTCCGGCATAAACGTGAAGCTTCTTTAACATCTGTCTTCCTAAAGGTCCTTTGGGAAGCATACCCTTAACTGCCAGTTCAATAACAGATTCAGGCTTTTTAGCCAACTTTTCTTTTAATGTAGCCTCTTTCATACCACCAACATAGTCAGAATGATGATAGTAAATCTTCTGATCCATTTTCTTACCGGTAACGGTAATCTTCTCTGCATTAATTACGATTACGTTGTCACCCGTATCGATGTGAGGTGTATAAATAGGTTTATTCTTACCTCTTAAAATTTTTGCAATCTCGGAAGCCAAACGTCCCAGAGTCATTCCTGTAGCATCTACTACATACCATTTTCTATCAATAGTAGCTGGACTTGCCATAAATGTTTTCATGATTTTCCCTCCGTAAATAATCCTTGTTCTGGCAGGACTCTTCTCCGGGGCTAACGGAACCAAAGAATCCATCTATTTCAAACAGAAATCGGGGCTTGGATTTCTGTTCTCAAACATTTTCATACTGATGTATTATATTATACATATCCGGGTGTGTCAAGCAAAAAATCCTATTGCCTAACTTCCAAACGAAAATTTCAAATGAAGCTATCAAATAACAATCTTAAATAAAAAGACGACTGCCTCGTCATTCAAGTGAGGCAGCCGTCCTTTATTCCTCTTACCTTATTTCATTCAAAAGGTTATTTCTTTTCATTGATGCTGTCAACGATGGCATCAACCAGCATATCCAGTTCTGCCTCTTTGTCAGGCAGCAATGCAGAAGAAAGGCTAACGCGTTCGTTCAGAACGGTCATGTTCTTTAATTCTTCATCCAGATACTTCTGAATCAGATCTCCTGCCTTACAAGCCCAGGAACCATTTTCCATGATAGCAAAGGTTCTGTTCTGCAGGTTAAGTGCTTTCATATCTGCTAAGTAATTATGAATTACCGGATAGATTCCCAAATTGTAGGTTACCGATGCAATTACAATATGGCTGCAGCGGAAGGTTTCGGAAATCAGATAAGATACATGGGTATTGGATACATCATATACCTTTGTATTGGTAATGCCTTTATCAGCCAGTTTGGAAGCTAATGCCTGTGCAGCAGCCTCAGTATTGCCATACATGGAAGCGTAAACAATCATCACTGCATCTTCTTCAGGGGTATAGGTACTCCAGTGCTGATATTTATCGATAATGTATCCTAAATCATTACGCCATACGGGACCATGCAAAGGACAAATCATCTTAATCTTATCCAAAACGCCTGCTGCCTTACCTAATAAGAACTGTACCTGAGGGCCATATTTTCCTACAATATTAGTGTAGTATCTACGAGCCTCGTCAATCCAGTCTCTGTCAAAATTCACTTCATCATTAAACAGCTTACCATCCAGAGCAATGAAGGAGCCGAAGGCATCTGCGGAAAATAAAGCACCGTTAGTGAGATCAAGGGTTACCATAGCTTCAGGCCAGTGAACCATAGGTGCACCCACGAAGGTAACGGTATGTGTACCAAAGCAGTAGGTATCACCTTCTTTTACTTCAATCAACTCATGTCCGTCAATATCAAAGCCAAACTGACGCATGAACATGAAGGCCTTCTCAGTACTGATTACCTTACACTTAGGATAACGAAGCAGAATCTCCTCGATAGAAGCACCATGGTCAGGCTCCATATGGTTAATCAACAGTACATCCAAATCTTTTCCTTCCAACAGGTACTCGATATTCTCAAGCAACTGACGGCAGGCAGACCAGTCTACCGTATCAAATAATACACTCTGCTCATCCTTTAAAAGATAAGCGTTGTAGGAAACCCCTTGGGGAATAGGGTGAATATTCTCAAACAGGGCAAGACGGTGGTCATTGGCACCTACCCAGTACAGGTCATCGGTAACTTTTCTGACACAATGCATAATATAATCCTCCTCTTCTTATTTTTACTATTCTTATGGTTTAACTTCAATAAAGCTTGTTTTTTCTTCTGCACACTCAGGACATACCCAATCCTCAGGAAGTTTTTCAAAGAGTGTTCCGGGAAGCACTTCTGCATCCTCATCACCAATTTCAGGATCATATTCATAACCGCAGCCTAAGCATACATAGGTACTCCATGAAGGTTTCTCCTTCTTCGGTGTAGGCCGTTTCATCTTAACCATAGGAGGAGCAGGCTTCTTCTCCCCGGTTCCCAATGCTTCTGCCAGCAGAGGCATAATCTCATTCAAATCACCTACAATACCATAGTCACAGTTCTTAAAGATAGGTGCGTTTCCATTTTTATTAATTGCCACAATGGTAGACGCGTCCTTAATTCCCTTTAAGTGCTGTACCGCACCGGAAATACCGCAGGCGATATAGAGGTTTCCAACAAATTTCTGACCGGACATACCTACATAACGATTAAGCGGTACATAACGCAAGGTTTCTGCTACAGGACGGGAAGAACCAAGTGCTGCTCCTGCTGCCCTTGCAAGCCGTTCAGCCTGCTTCATGTTCTTCTTCTCTCCGATACCCTTACCTACACTAACTACCCTTTCTGCCTGAGTAATGGGAGTATCAATGGCAATGCCTACACTAAAATCATAACCATCCTTCTTCAGATTCTCTACAAGGGTAGCAACCTTTTCTGCAGCTGTTCCCTCTTTAAGAATCATCTTCTTTCTTGCACCGGTTACCGGCTGTTTCTTCTTGAGTCCCCCTACGGGTGCTGCCGATCTGGGCTCTTTACCAAGAATGTTAGCAGCAATAACCACTCGCTGAATTTCATTGGTACCTTCATAAATAGTGGTAATCTTAGCATCGCGATACATACGTTCTACATCGGTACCCTTCAAGTATCCTGCACCACCGTAAATCTGTACTGCATCATTAACTACCTCTAAAGCAATATCGGATGCATACATTTTTGCCATGGCAGCTTCCATTCCATAAGGCTCATGTGCCTCCTTTAATTCTGCTGCAGAATAAACCAGGAATCTTGCACAACGCAGCTTGGTTGCCATATCCGCAATTTTGAAGGATATTGCCTGCTGGAAAGCAACCGGTTTGTCAAACTGAATACGATCCTTTGCATATTCAACTGCACTTTCAAAGGCTCCCTGTGCGATACCCAGAGCCTGAGAAGCAATACCGATACGACCGCCATCAAGGGTTGCCATAGCAATCTTAAAGCCCTGTCCTTCCTTTCCTAACAGATTCTCCTTGGGAACCTTGACATCATTGAACAATAGCTGTGCTGTTGCAGAGGAGCGAATTCCCAATTTATCATAGTGATCACCGAACTCAAAGCCCTTCCAGCCTTTTTCTACGATGAAGGCACTGATTCCCTTAGTTCCAATTCCGGGAGTAGTTACTGCAAAAACAACATATGTATCTGCTTCTCCACCATTAGTGATGAAGATTTTTTCACCATTTAAGATATAATGGTCACCGTTTAATACTGCTGTGGTTTCTGTTCCACCTGCATCAGAACCTGCGTTAGGCTCAGTCAAGCCAAATGCCGCAATCTTCTCACCTTTGGCACAGGGAACCAGATATTTCTTTTTCTGTTCTTCCGTACCAAAAGCGAAAATCGGCCAAGAACCGAGGGAAACGTGCGCAGAAAGAATAACACCAAATCCGCCATCCACTCTGGAAAGTTCTTCTACTGCAATGGCGTAGCTCATGGCATCCAGTCCTGCACCGCCGTACTCCTTAGGGAAGGGAATTCCCATCCATCCGTTCTTTGCCATCATTTCAACCTGTTCTCTGGGGAAATGGCTTTCCTGATCCCATTGAAATGCGTAGGGCTTTACTTCTGTTTCAGCAAATTCCCTTATCTTCTGACGAAGATTCTCATGTTCCTGTGTTGTTTTGAAGCTCATAGGTTTTCCTCCTTTTACATTATCTCTCCCAGTTGGGGATTGTTCACCCATTTAATCAAACCGGACTTTATGTGGCTGTTTCTCCACTAATCAAAAAATATATGCTGTGATTTGCCAGTTCCTCATTTAAATGATTCTGGATTTTCGCCAGTTTTTTGCGAATTCCACATGCAGTTCCACACTTTTCCTCCCATGTGCATTCATATCCCAGCTCCATACAGGCATTAATCTGGTAATTCTCGCCCATAATTTCCAGCAAATCATAAAGGCTAAGCTCCTTCAGGTCATAGCTTAGCAGGCAGCCACCGCTACTTCCTCTCGTATTTTTTACCACACCGGCCTGGGCAAGCTTTGCAATTATTTTATAGGCAAATTGTTGAGGAATGGCTTCCTCCTGACATAACGCTTTCATCGTATGCTTTTGCCCATCCCCTAAGGTTCGCAGTATCCGGAGTGCGTAGTCTGTTTCACGAGTAATTATCATAGCGATCTTTCCTATCACATATTTTTTATCACCATAGCATTCCTGATAAGTTTTGTCAAGATATTTTGTACAAATAAATTTATTAAATTTACTTTTTTTTCAAAATATTGCACATAGGTATTGATAAAAAAAGAGTTTACATCGGTCAAATTGACTTAGGTAAACTCATAATCCATCAGTATTAATCCTTTTGCCGGGGCTGTTGGTCCCGCTTTTTGTCTGTTCCCTGTCTGCAGGATTTCCTCCATAATTGCCGGTTCCATCCGCCCTCTCCCTACTTCCATCAGGGTTCCGGCAATGATTCTTACCATATTGTAGAGAAAGCCATTGCCCACTATGCGAATCCGAATCAGGCTTCCCTCTTTGATGATCTCTACTTCGTAAATGGTTCTGACGGTGCTCTTTGCCGTACTTCCAGCCGCACAAAAGCCTTTAAAATCGTGCTCTCCGATAAGATACTTTGCTGCTTCTCTCATAGGTTCAAGCTGTAGAGGTACATAGGTAAAATGTGCATATCGGTGTTCCAGAGGATTTTCAAAAGTCTCATTCAAAATCCGGTATTCATAGGTTTTCCTGGTGGCTACCCGTCTGGGATGAAACCCCGCCTCCACCTCCCGGGAACTGCGGATTCGAATATCCTCCGGCAGCCTTTGGTTTAATGCATAGGAAAATTTTTCTCCCGGAATACGGCTCTTAGTATCAAAAACAGCAATATTACAAAGTCCATGAACTCCCGTATCCGTTCTGCTGGCCCCAATGACTGCAATTTCCTCATTTAACAGCCTGGACAGATGCTTATTCAGTTCTCCCTCAATAGTAGGCTGCCCCGGCTGAAGCTGCCAGCCATGGTAAGCTGTTCCGTCATAGGCTACGGTTAATTGTATTCTTCTCATTGTGCCCTTTCCCTTATCCTACGATAATACAGACAGCCAAATAAAGTACCATAACTGTGTAGGCCAGCCAATCTGCTCTCTTATACACCAGAGGCTTCATCCTGGTTCGATTATCCCCGCCCCTATAGCATCTGGCTTCCATTGCCATAGCCAAATCATTGGCTCTGCGAAAAGCGGAAATAAATAGCGGTACCAATAAAGGTACCAGTGCCTTTGCTTTTTTGATTATGTTTCCGCTTTCAAAATCTGCTCCCCTGGCAATCTGGGCTTTCATAATCTTGTCCGTTTCCTCCAGCAGAATGGGAATAAAGCGCAGGGCAATAGACATCATCATGGCAATTTCATGCACCGGTACCCGGATTCTTCCAAGAGGCTTCATCAGCTTTTCCATTCCATCCGTAAGATTATTGGGTGTGGTGGTAAGTGTCATCACTGAGGAACCAATGATTAAAAAGGTCAGACGGACTGCCATCATCACAGCCACCTTTACCCCTTCTTTGGTAATCGTCAGCTTCCATAGGGTGACCAAGGTTTCCCCGGGAGTCAAAAACAGATTGAACATTACCGTCAGCAAAAGAAGGAGAAGAATTGCCTTCATTCCCTTTACCATAAATTTAAAGGGTACATGAGACAGACGTATCATTGCAGCCAGAAAAAGACCTGCCACCACATATCCCC
>JBJELR010000334.1:0-6649 GCA_051879255.1 Lachnospiraceae bacterium
CTGCCTCCTTCAGCTTACGGTAATTTTCTACTGTGGTTGCCGCAATATTCACATTCACACGACGGATTGCTCCGTTTTTATGCTTAATGCTATAAATCGTATCGATACACTCTAAGATATACTCAATGGGATTATTTACCGGGTCTTCTCCTGCCTCGATTGCCAGTCGCTTATGTCCCATATCCTGTAAGGCGATTACCTCTCTTTTGATTTCCTCCCGGGTCAGCTTCTTCCTGGCAATGTTTTTGTTTTTCAGATGATAGGGGCAGTAGACACAGCCATTGACACAGTAATTTGACAAGTAGAGAGGCGCAAACAGAACGATCCGATTGCCATAATAGTCCTTCTTAATCTGCTCTGCCAGCGCATAGATTTCCTCCAGCTTTTCCGGAATCTCACAGGCCAAAAGTACAGATGCCTCCCTGTGATTAAGTCCCTTTTTCTGCCTTGCCTTCTCTAAAATCCGGTCTATTACCTCTCTATTCTCCTTGTTTTCATCTGCATAGGCCAGGGTCTCTCTGATTTCCTTATCTGAGATAAATTCTTCTGCTTTTAACGATTTTTGATTATACATCATTTTTTCCTCCCTTTTACCTTCTCTAACTCATATCAGGCATCAAGCCTGATTTTGCATATAGTCTCTGCAGTCCCCTCTTGCTACTGCAACAGCATAGCCGATACTGTTCATCCGCCGTTCGGTACATAAACGGCATTCTGCCGCCTCATCACCGGTACAAATTTTATTGTCGTATAGCTTGTATTTTTCCCTCACATCAACGGGTGATAAATTCGGCATCACTACGTTTGCCCCGGATAAAATTCCCAGCTCTCTCCCCTTTGGATGAATCGTACCCAGGGCTGTTGTTGCCGGCAAAAGCACCGGTGGATGGAGAAGCCGAATGATGGCAAGCAGGCGCAGGGTCATTTCCAGAGTTCCCGCCGCCTTTCCACCAAAGGGTGTATCCTTTTGCGGAATAAACGGCCCGATGCCTACCATCTGTGGTTTTAATTTTCGAATCAGCTGTAAATCCTCATAAAGAGTGTCCACCGTCTGTCCCGGAGACCCTACCATAAATCCACAGCCGGTCTGAAATCCGATTTCCTTCAAATCATATAGACAGCGTTTCCTGTTTTTCAGGG
This sequence comes from Lachnospiraceae bacterium, assembly GCA_051879255.1. Lineage (GTDB taxonomy): Bacteria > Bacillota > Clostridia > Lachnospirales > Lachnospiraceae > SFDP01. Next base: position 1,141 of record JBJELR010000334.1, read on the forward strand.
TAAGCTCCTTGGGATGCAGGATTCCATAATGTGTCTCATCTGCCGTTTCATGCCGCAGCAGATAGCGGTCTGCTCCCGCATCATAATAGGCCTGATAACTCTCTCTTTCCTTCTCGCCAATGGAAAGCGTAATCGCGCAATCCGGATACCTCTCCTTGATTGTTCGAATCATCCCACAGATACGCTCATCCGTAAAATATGTATCCTCTCCGCCCTGCAGAACGAAGGTACGAAAGCCCAACTCATAGCCCGTAGCACAACAGTTCAAAACCTGCTCCTGTGTAAGGCGGTATCTTTCTGCCTTGCGATTACTCCGCCTGATTCCACAATAGTAGCAGTCATTTTTACAATAATTGGTAAACTCAATTAGACCGCGGATAAACACCTGATTGCCATATATCCTTTGTGCTGTCTCTCTGGCCTTCTTTCGCAGATATTCCACATCTTCTGTATTTTCCGTCTCAAGCAGGCATAGCAGCTGCTCTTTGGTCAGATTCTTTTTTTCCCTGATTTCATCCACTATCTGTCTGCAGGACTGTTTCATTTTTCTCCTCCTTCCGTCGTTTTTACGGAAGAATATACTGTTTTTGCCGTAATTCCCTCCATTCTTCCGATTTTTCCCGTCAGCGCATTAATCACATTTTGCGATGCATCAATCACAATACTGATCACATGTACCTGCTTCTGACGATAGGGGATACCCATTCTTCCGATGATGTAAGAGCCGTACTCATGCAGAAGCTGATTCAGTCTTTCTACCGAATTCGGATTCTCCACAATAATACCAATCAGTGCAATTCTTGTTTCCATTTTTCCTCCCAAAACAAAGTGAACAAGCCCACATAGGCTCACCTTCCTCCCAAGACCGGGGACCTTTTTACATAACAAAAGCCATATCCTCCCAAAAGAAGATATGGCTAAAAACACCCCGTAAGGGATGCTGCTTACCTATTACTACCATATCTTCCACCTCAAAATTTTTCGGTGTCAGGATGTTGTCTTTCTTTCTCTAAAGCAATCAGAACAGTTCTTTTTGCTAAGAGTTTTATTTATTATACACATTTATTTCTTTACAGGCAAGTTAATTGTTAAAAAGGATAGATCTGACTGAAAAGACAAAATAATTATAAAAAAGATTAAAGAAGGCTAAAGAAACATAAAAAAAGATAAATATTTGAGAAATTAAGTATTGACATGTTATTATATTTCAATATATTATATCGGTAATTATTATCATTATTATATTTTATTGTCGCTTAATCACTACGATTAATAAAGTATACGAAGAAAACACATTTTTCAGATACAGGTGTTTTTCACCCCGATAAAGCTAAGTCGGTATATAGTATTTCCTAATCTAAGTTGACTAATAACAGCTTTATTTTCCATCATAGGTGCTCACGGGTGCATATTCTAAAACCCGTAAATATAAATATACAGAAGAAAAAGGAGGATAAAATGATGAAAAGTATTAAGAACAATAAACTACAGAAACGAGGTAACTGCGTATGATTACTTTTTTGATAGGAATCGTAATATTAATTGTTGGCGGTTGGCTTTATTCCCGCCTTTCGGTTAAGCTGTTTCAGCCCAGCTCAGCGCCGACACCTGCGCATACCAAGAGTGATGGCATGGATTATGTTCCCATGGGCAAGGCCCGTAATTCCCTGATCAATTTGTTAAACATAGCAGGAACAGGACCCGTACTTGGTCCAATCCAAGGTATCCTGTTTGGTCCCATTGCCTTTCTAACCATCCCAATTGGCTGTGTTCTTGGTGGGGCAATTCATGACTATTGGTGTGGAATGATTTCCTTGCGTAACGAAGGTGCACAGATGCCTGCACTTGTTGAGAAGTTCCTGGGTAAGGCAATTTCCAAAATTTACTTTATCTTTTTAGTACTTGTGCTGATGCTGGTAGGTGTGGTATTTGTTTATACCCCGGGAGATCTGTTTGTCGGACAGGTTCTGGGAATTACCGCTGACTCACCTAATTATTTGCTTGTTACAATCCTTACCTTTGCCGTTATTTTCGGCTACTATATTATTGCTACCATGCTGCCAATCGATAAGATTATCGGTAAAATATACCCCATTTTTGGTATTATTCTGTTTCTGTCGGCTGCAGCCGTATTTATCGTTACCGTCCTTGGTACTGTCAGTGGTAAGTATGTACTCAATGAGATTTGGGCTGCTCTGCCTGAGTGGGCATATACCGGTGCACTCAACCCTACCGATCCGCACTATGTTCCTACTTTTTTTGTAACGGTGGCCTGCGGTATTGTATCAGGCTTCCACAGCTCACAGGTTACGCTTATTTCCCGCACTGCCGATAAGGAAAAGGATTGCTCTATGATTTTCTTTGGCATGATGTGTGTGGAAGGGTTCATTGCCATGAGCTGGGCCGCCGGAGCGATGGTTGTGTTCAATCTTAGCATGAGCGGCAGTCCAACCGCAGTTGTTGGTCTGATTTCAAAGGAAATGCTCAATATCTTCTGGATTGTTCCTGTTGCCAGCGTTATTATTTTACCAATCAGTTCGGGGGATACCTCCTTCCGTGCCATACGTCTGCTCATACAGGATACATTTAAGTTAAAGAAGACTGCGCTTAACAATCTTTTGATTGCATGCGGCATCTTTGCCATCGGTATCGCCCTTCTGGCATGGGCAAAGTCCAGCCCCAACGGATTTAACATACTGTGGCGTTATTTTGGCTTTGCAAACCAGGCAATTGCCGTATTTACCTTTGCAATTATCACCGTATATATGATGCGTAAGGATAAGCCATACCTGATGGCATTGATTCCCGGCGCCTTCTATGCCTTCATTGTAAGCAGCTTCATTCTCCATCAGGAGATTGGTTTCCGCATTGTAAGCTGGACCGTCTGCTATGTGATTGCAGGCATTATAGCCGCACTCTTCATAATCAGTGTCTATCTGGTAGGAAAGAAGCAGCGCACCTCTCTGGGACTGCTTCGTGATTGTCCTGAGGAACTTGCACAGGCTGCCGACTGATTTGCCATTAAGTAAAGAAAAGGGCTTGTTGCCTGCGAAAGCAGACGACAAGCTCTTTTATGTTTTTGAATATGGTCTAATATTCCCTCGAATGGATGTATAGCTATCAGCTCATTTAAAAATCTCTCTCATCTTCTTTTTGTATATAATTCCAATCTCCACACTTTGTGTACCTTCATTCAAGCAAATAATGCCGTTGGTAAAATCAATATTACTAAGGTAGTTCAGATTGATTACAGCACTTCGACTGCATTGGATAAAATCCCGGGAATCCGCTTCTCCCAGAAAGCGTTTCAAGGTAATATAGGGAATATTCAGCAGTTCCCCATTTTTAAAGTGGATTTGTAACAGATGATTTCTGATTTCCACATACACGATATCCTCTTGATTTATCGACAATACAATGCCCTCTTTACGGAAATACAGTTTCTTTTTCTCCTGCTTCACCCTGGAGAAGTTTAGGCAATGCCTGATTTCTTCCTGCAGTTCCTTCGGTTCAAAGGGCTTTTCAAAAAAGCGATAGCAGTGCAATTCCTCATAGCTATATAACCTGGAATCTTCCAGAGAGGTGACAAAAATAACCGGTGTAAAGGCATAACGTTCAATCCGCCTGATGCTGTCAATAAACCTTAAGCCCGACGAATCCCCCGGCTTTCGAGTATCCAGAATGACATCAATAATAAACAAATCAATATCCTTTTCCAGTGTACAGGCATAGGCATCAGTCATTTGCCCAAAGGTAAAAACCAAAGTCTTAATATCGATTTCATTCACCAGGGCTTTTATGTATTCCCTTGTGTTCGGGTTATCTTCTAAAATCAAAACCTTTTTCAATTTTCCCCATCCCCTGTATTTTAACTTGAATAAACTACCCCGGGGAAATTTGTTCAAGTCTGTTTTACCCATTCTAAAACATTTTATTTCCTCAAAATATGCCTGTTTGAAACTATTTCAAGTTTATGGATTTAAGCCAACCAACATTCAATCCGGCAGACTCTCCCTCAGGCACAATGCTCCCCAGCCCACCCGATTATTTGGATAACTCCCTTCTCCTCTTATCGGCCTTGCCCCTTTTCGTAAAAAAGCCTTCACTTTTTCGCCATAAAGATAAGGATCATTGCCCTGAACGATCCCCCATTCCATTAATAAAGCCGCTGCCCCGGAAACCATTGGAGTAGCAAAGGAGGTGCCCGTATAGGTATCCGTTCCCCCTCCTGCCCTGGCTGCCAAAAGCCCTACTCCCGGTGCTGCCAAGTCAGGCTTTCCTCCTTCGCTGTCCAAATAAATTTGTCCGCTTTCCGGCAGCCCTCTCCCGGAAAAATCTGCATAGGCATTTAGGGTATCATTGTAGGCAGCCACCGAAATCACTGCTCTGGCTGTGGAGGGAATGGTCAGGGTAAGATTAGGGGTAGGCTGAAAAAAACGGGTTCCGGAATTTCTCAATGCCGCCGTCGGCAAATACATCTGGTAATTTCCGCTGACGATTTTTTCCGGTGTAAACTGCCACTCCCAAACTCCTGAATCCACATAGGTTTCGGTAGGCAGGAACACAAAAAAAAGCTCCTGCAGGCTGCTGTAGGGAGTGGGCATTCCCACATAAATCAATACCTTTGTGGCTCCCAGAATTACCTCCTGCCGCCCCGGTCTTCCATCCAGCAAAACCTCATAGCGAACTCCACCGGGAGAAACTAACACCACTCCAAAACGATCCTCATAGGACTTCCATAGCTGAATATTTAAAGTAAGCTCTCTTTCTGCCACTGCCAGCTCCACCCTGTCCGTTTCCTTAACATTACCCTCAATGTGGCCACCACCGGCTCCCTCATTGCCACAGCCTACACAGATTACGTTTCTGCCCACTCCTGAGGCATTGTCCAGAAAACGCTCCAAAAGGGAAGTCCCATCGTGAGAGCCATAGCTGTTGCCATAGCTTAGATTAATTACCAAGGGCCGATTAAGCTCCAGCGCTTTTCTTAGAGCATAGGTAATTCCCCGCATCAACTGGGTAGTACCGGGAAAATCATTTTCCGGTGTAGTTGCCAGCTTAACCACGAGCAGCTCACAGCCTGGTGCTACCCCTTCCAGCAGAGTACTGGAATTGGAGGATGCTGCCACTGCTGCCACACCGGTTCCATGACCGCTGATATCCTGCTGGGGAACGATCTGCAGGGCATCTCTGGGATTTCCCTTTTCTATAGCCGCACGAATAGCCGCATCTATCTGCGTTTTATCAAACTCAGTCCCTACCCGAAAACCAGCCGGTGACCTCTGTCCTTTCTCCACATCTGGCGGCAGACTCTGATCCCATAAATAGAGAATCCTACTTTCTCCATTAAATTGAAAATCCGGCAAGAGATAATCTATGCCGGAATCAATAATCGCCATCAGTACTCCTTGTCCCTTTAAATCCCTTTCCTGCTGCCACGCAGGATTAATACAGGAATTTTCTTTGGCCTCATAAAGACCATAGGTAAGGCTCTTTGGCTTTTCTATAT
>JBJELR010000335.1:0-37416 GCA_051879255.1 Lachnospiraceae bacterium
AATGAAAACCACAAGAGAAAATGGAGAAGCCCTGGAAGGACTCTGTGCTTATCTGGCTGAGAATGATAAATGGGGAGGGAGTCCTGTACTTCTTTATGGGGACTGCCCCGGCCTTTCCTTTTTGTTGAATATGCCCTTTGCTCTGGGAACGGCATGGCCGGATTTGGATTCTTATCCTTATGCAGCCTTTGTCAGTGAATTGGAGGGGATAGAGACAAGCCCCATTGTGATTTTGCGAAATCATAAGCCTAATGGAGAACAGGGAGAGAAGAAAAGAGCCTATCTTCTGGAATGGATGAAGAAGCAGGGCTATAGCTGTGAATATTCCAATGAGAGCTATGAGGTATATCTTGCAGGAAAATGGAGATAAACATGATTAATTTTAACGTTCCCCCTTTTACGGGAAAAGAAATAGAATACATTCAGGAAGCGGTAAGGGCACAGAAAATTTGTGGAGATGGGCAGTTTACCCAAAAGTGCAACCACTGGCTGGAGGAAAAAACAAAAACCGCTAAGGCTCTGCTAACCACCTCCTGTACCCATGCTACGGAGCTGGCAGCCCTGTTGATGAAGGTGCAGCCAAAAGATGAGGTGATTATGCCCTCCTATACCTTTGTGTCCACAGCAGATGCCTTCGTCTTAAGAGGAGCTGTTCCGGTTTTTGTGGATATTCGTCCGGATACCATGAACCTGGATGAAAGAAAAATTGAAGCTGCCATTACGGAGAAAACGGTGGGAATTGTTCCCGTTCATTATGCCGGGGTGGCCTGTGAGATGGATACCATTATGGAGATTGCAAAAAGGCATAACCTGTGGGTAATTGAGGATGCTGCCCAGGGAATTATGTCAACCTATAAGGGAAAGGCCCTGGGGACCTTTGGTGAATTTGGCTGCTTTAGCTTTCATGAAACGAAAAATTACAGTATGGGAGAGGGCGGAGCCCTTTTAATCCAACAAAAGAAGTATATTGAAGAAGCAGAGATTCTCAGGGAAAAGGGAACCAACCGCAGTAAATTTTACCGAGGACAGATTGATAAATATACCTGGGTAAATTATGGCTCCAGCTATCTGCCCAGTGACATGAATGCGGCTTATCTCTGGGCCCAGTTAGAAATGGCAGAAGCCATTAACGAAAAGCGGCTGGAGATTTGGAAAAGGTATGAATACCGCCTTACCCCGCTAAAAGAAAAAGGTGTGCTTGAGCTTCCTGTTGTTCCCAAGGATTGTGTGCATAATGCCCATATGTTCTATATTAAGGTAAAAGATATTGAGGAAAGGACGGCTCTCATCGATGCCTTAAAAGAGAAGGGAATTATGGCAGTTTTCCACTATATCCCTTTGCATACAGCTCCCGCAGGCTTAGCCTACGGACGTTTCCATGGAGAGGATGTGTATACCACCAAGGAAAGTGAACGGCTTTTGCGTCTGCCGATGTATTATGGACTGGAGCCGGGACAGGTGGATGCTATCTGTGAGGCAGTAAAGGAGTTTTTTGAAAGGAGGCCTTAATGAAGCCAAAACGCATCAATCATAAAGTTCAAAACCGTTTGCTTCCTTTGCTGGTGGTGCCGGTGATCTTTCTGGTGGCCGGCCTGTGTTTTGATTTTTACTATCAATTGAATGATGATGTGGTGATTAAGGATATTCTGTCGGGAGCTTTTTCGGGGCTTCCTGACGGACATACCAATCAGATTCTTTATCCCCTGGGGTGGCTGATTAGTCTGGGTTACAGAATTTTACCGGGGATCCCAATCTATCCCCTGTTTTTGTTAAGCTGCTATGGAATCTGCTTCTATCTTTTGGGCTATCGGAGTGTACAATATTACCAAAGGCTTTGGGGAAAGCTGCTGTTGCTTTTGCTGGAAGCAGGAATATTCCTGTCCCTGTTTTTGTGGGAGCTGGTATACGTACAGTATTCTGTTGTCTGTGGGCTTCTTGGAGCAACAGCCTGCTTCTGGTTCTATACCACCAAGCAGGATTTGTCCCCGGGAAGCTTCTGGCTTTCCAATCTGCCTGCTCTGCTGCTTATCTGGCTGGCTTTTCTGGTGCGTTCCGAAATGCTGCTTTTGCTTACCCCTTTTATTGCAGTAATGGGGATATACCACTGGTCAGAGGAGGTGTCCGGCGGTAAAGAGAATAATCATTTTCCGGGAAAGGACAGGCTTTGGAAAAGGCTATTCAGTAAAGAAAACTGTTGTAAGTATATTGCCTTCGTTCTGGTGACGGCTTTGGGCTGCCTGGCCTTCTGGGGACTGGATGAGGCGGCTTACACCGGGACAGAGTGGAGGCTGTATCGGCAGTTTTTTGATGCAAGAACCAGGGTATATGACTACACCTGGTATCCCTCATACGAAGAAAATCAGGCTTTCTATGAGAGTATAGGGGTAAGCAGTGAACAATTTAGGCTGATTGACAGCTATAATTTTGGTTTAGATGAGGAAATTGATGCGAATACTTTGGTTAGGATAGCTTCCTTTGGAGAAAAGGCAAGCCGTCAGGGCAGTCTACCCACCCGGCTGAAAAATGGAATACGGGAAATGGTGCTTCGTATGACAGACCCGGGGGAGGGACCCTATAATTATTTTGTCCTGACGGCCTATGGTATGGTTATTGCATTGGCCATTTTACAAAAAAAGAAAAGCTATATCTGGAAATTACTGCTGCTGGCTTTGGCCCATAGTATTTCCTGGATGTATCTGCTTTTGGCTGACCGGGTGGTAGCAAGAATTGCCCATCCCCTTTATATTTTGGAATTCTTATGCCTTTTGGCTCTTTTGGTAAAAGAATTTCGTGATCGGCCGCTGTGGAATGCCGAGCTCTATTATCGTCGGGGAGCATTGGCAGTATTTTTCCTGCTGGTCATCATCAGTGGGGCAGTGGTGTTTCCCAGGGTGGCTGAGGAACAGACCAGACGGCAGAGAGTAAATGAGCCAATGGAGGCCTTTCAGGCTTATGCCGCAAAGGAGGAAGAAAGCTATTATTATTTTGATGTTTATTCCACCGTCTATTTTACAGAAAAGCTGTTTGCCCAAAACGGGGAAAAACGTAAGAATTATGATATTTTAGGCGGCTGGTTTAACCGTAGTCCCCTGCAAAAGGGGGTGGTTTGGGAGTATGCCAAAGAGGCAGGAATAACCATCAGTCAGGCCCTGCTTACCGATAATTTTTACTTTGTGGCGGAAAGACAAGGGGATATGAGTCCGGTGCTTCTTTGGTATGAGGCTGCTGAAGCTGCTGTGGAGGTAAAAGAGGTAACAGCCTTAGGCCGGGGAGAGAATCCCCTTGTGGTATATCAATTAAGAATAAATGAGGAATAGGTGTATGTTCATACCGGAAAGTAAACGAATAGAAGGAAATCAGATCTATCTCAGACCCATCACCAGAGAGGATACCGATAAGATCATTCAGTGGAGAAACAGTGATACGGTGAGACCCTTTTTCATTTATCAGGAGCCTTTTACCAGAGAGGGGCACTTAAACTGGTTGGAAAAAATGATTGAATCCCAGAAAGGCTGTCAGTTTATTATCTGCTTGAAAGAGGCTGACAGGCCTATCGGCAGTACCTATCTAAGAGATTATGATCCGGTAAGCCGAAAAGCAGAATATGGAGTATTTATTGGAGAAAAAGAGCAGAAGGGGAAGGGAATCGGTACAGAAGCACTTAAGCTGACGATGGAATTTGCCTTTGATGAGCTTAAGCTCCATAAGGTATTTGCCCGGGCCTTCAGTGACAATCAGGCCTCTATTCATTCCTTTTTAAAGGGAGGCTTCCGGCAGGAGGCCTGCCTGAGGGATGAGGTTCTGGTTGCCGGAAGATATAGGGACATTATCCTGCTGGCCAGACTGAATCCGAAGGAAGGCCATCAGGCAAAGGATGAGAAAGAAAAGGATTGAAGATATCCATGAAGAAAAAAGTAAGCTTTGTTATTCCCTGTTATCATTCTTCACTTACCTTAAGGAAGGTGGTGGAAGAAGTTCAGGAAACCATGAAAAAACTGGAGCAATATTCCTATGAAATTATTCTGGTTAATGATTGTTCACCGGATACTACATTTTCGGTGATTCAGGAACTTTGCCGGGAAAATGAAAACATCTGCGGAGTCAATCTGGCAAAAAATTTTGGTCAGCATGGAGCCCTGATGGCAGGCTTCCATCAGGTGACCGGGGATATTTTGGTGTGTCTGGATGATGATGGACAGACACCGGCGGATGAGGCAGGAAAGCTTCTGGAGAGACTGGAAGCAGGAGATGATGTGGTGTATGCCCGCTACCCCCATAAGCAGCATTCTCTCTTTCGTAACTTTGGCAGCTTCATCAATGAAAAGATGGCTCAGTTTTTGCTGGGAAAACCGAAGGAGCTTTACGTTTCCAGCTACTTTGCGGCAAAACGCTTCGTGGTGGACGAAATGTTGAAGTATGAAAATGCCTACCCCTATGTTATTGGTCTGGTACTGCGAACCACAAAAAAAATTTCCAATGTGGAAGTTAATCATCGGCAGCGGGAGGTAGGAGAATCAGGCTACACCCTGACCAAGCTTCTGGGACTGTGGTTTAATGGGTTTACTGCTTTTAGCACTAAGCCTCTTCGGATTGCCACAGTGACCGGATTTTTATGTGCCATGGCCGGTTTTCTCTATGCACTTTATACCATTGTTAAAAAATTTGTTAATCCGGCAGTACCGGTGGGGTTCAGTTCTTTGATGTCGGCAATCATGTTTATTGGTGGTATGCTGATGCTGATGCTGGGATTAATCGGTGAATATATTGGAAGAATGTACATTTGCATCAACAATGCCCCTCAGTTTGTCGTGCGGGAGCTGATTCCTGTTAAAGAAAAGAAGGAAGATGCAGAAGGCAAAAGGGAAACGACGGAAAAATAGCAGGAAGGGCAAGCAGGATTTATTTATTTATTTGAGCAATAGAACAGGCAAGGCCTGTTCTAAGCATGGGGATTAAAATGGATAAGAAAAGAAGGGAAAAGTGGAAGAAAATAGAGCAGAATGCGGTGGTCAGAGGCTGCTTTGGCATTCTGGCTTCTATGTCTATGTTTTCCTCATTAAGTACCACAGTAACAGAAGGCAGGGAGGCTGTAGTCTACTCGAATAGCTTTTTTTCGTTTTTTTTCGCCCTCCTTTGTGCAGTCTGCTTTTTGTTAGTGAAAAAGAAGACCCCAGAGGGGGATAGGAGGGGCTTTTGGGTAAGTCTGCTTTACAGCCTGGGAATTTCAGCCTGCCTGGTGGTGGGAAAGCAGTTGGAAACGGTGGAAAATATAAAAATAACAGATGTTGTTATTTGGATAAACATATTGATATTGACCCTCTTTTTTCAGCCCTTTGTCCAATTTACCTGGAAATGGCTGGAAGAATCAGGGAAGGAAGGGAGTGCAGAAAAAGTAGGGAAACAGGGCTGCTTTTTGGGTCAAAAGCTTTTCTGGAAAAATCTCTGTCTCTTACTGATTTGTTGGCTGCCGGTCTTTCTGGCCCTTTATCCGGGGGCCTTCGTTTATGATGCTGCCGATGAGTATGTGCAGGTAGCCACCAGAAGCTTTACCACTCATCACCCTCTCATTCATGTCCTGCTTTTGGGTGGTTTTGTGGCAGGAGGGAATAAATTCTTTGGCTCCTTTAATCTGGGAATTGCTGCCTATACCCTGTTTCAGATGCTAATCCTGGCGGCAGTATTCAGCTATACCATTCTCTGGCTAAAGAGAAGAATAAACCGTAAGTGGGTGGAATGGGCAGCACTTTTATTCTATGGGTTTTTCCCCGTAATTCCTATGTATGCAGTCTGCTCTGCAAAAGATGGTTTGTTTACCGGCGCAGTTCTTGTGGTAGTGCTTCAGATGCTGTCTCTTTTTGAAGAACCGGAAAGCTTTCTGGCAAAAAAGAGCAACTGGATTGCAAGTATTCTTGCAGCCGCCATTATGATGCTGCTAAGAAATAACGGATGTTATGCGTATTTCGTGTGGATTCCCCTGGCTATTTTGGGACTATCGGGAAGGAAAAAAAAGCTGTGTCTGCAAACTGCAGCTCTACTGCTTGGTTCGGCAGCAGTGTTTATGCTGATTTCAAAGGGCCTGGCCTGGGGGCTTGAAGCGGATGACAGCGGCAGCCAGGAAATGATGACGGTACCGATTCAACAACTGGTACGAACCTATAACTATAGCCCGGAAAGCTACACAGAAGAAGAACAGGCGTTACTTTTTGAGCTTATTCCGGAGAAGGAGATGGGAGCCTACAACCCAAGGATTTCCGACATAGTTAAAAGTAAATTTAATAATGAAAGCTTCAATGCGAATAAAGGAGAGTACCTGAAGCTTTGGGCTAAAATCGGCCTGCGTAAGCCCATGAGCTATATTAATGCCTGGCTGATGACCTCTTATGGCTTCTGGTATCCGGATGCAGTAATCAATATTTATGGAGGAAATACGGTCTATAGCTTTACCTATGAAGACAGTTCCTATTTTGGCTTTGAAACAGAATATCCGGGAACCAGAGAAAGTAAGTTTCCCTGGCTGGAGGAGCAGTACAGGAGGCTGTCATTGGAGCTTTATCAGCAAAGACTTCCGGGGCTGTCCATGCTTTTTTCTCCCGGCTTTTTGTTCTGGGTATTCGCTTTTTGTCTATGCTTTCTGCTTTGGAAAAAGCAGGTAAAAAAGCTGGTTCCCCTGCTGCTGATTTTTCTGGTATGGATGACGTTTCTGCTGGGGCCTACTTATCTGGTGCGCTATGTGCTGATTCTCTGGTTTGCCCTGCCTGTAATTGTAAGTGAGATAAAAGTATGCTATACTGATTTGATATGATAAGATGAGGCGGTAATAAAAGCCGAATCATGCATCAATGTGGACAGGCAGGATAAGGATTAAGAAACGGGAAGAATCGATGAATCAACGAATTAAATTAAGCCGAGGAATTCAATATGTAATGGCAGCAGCGGCAGTCATACTGTTTTTGCTGTTCTGGCCCTTTGGGATAATTGAGAGCAGGTATACCGCTAAAAGTGATGAGGTGATTTTACAAAAATCGGACCCCATCAGTGTAGAGAATAATGGAACCCAGATGTTTATTGCCCAGGGGAGTAACCTGAAGGCGGTGGATCTTTATGTTGCCAATGATATGCGGGCAGAAACCATCACCTTTCGGCTTTACGACAGTGCCTATCAGCAGCTTTGGGAAACCTTTTATGTGGTAGATGCAGATACAACATTCCCCGGATTTATCCGTATTCCTATTGAGATGGAAACGGTAGAGGGTTGGGAATATTATTATACCGTAGAGGGGCTTACCAGCGATTTGGAGCTGTATTACGAGGATACGGTCAGGTCAACCTCCTTTGCCAACGGAACCTATCTTTATGGAGGGGCAGAGATGTCGGGCATTAATCTGATTGCCCGCTATCGCTATACCACTCCCTTTTCCTGGTGGATGATTGTGATTTTCGGTCTGCTTCTGGGGACAGCAGCAATAACCCTGTGGAAGCTGACGGATAGGCTTTTTGCAGCAAAATGGGCAGATAAAAATAAGGAAATTACCGTACAGAAGCTTTTGCAATGGACCCTGGGGCCGCTTATCCTTCTGGCAATGCTGGCCGCTTTGCTGACCGTTTTTCCGGGGCGGACTTTTGGCAGAGGCAAAGTGAACTATGGATTTTACTACCTGGGGATTATGCTTACGGCAGGAGTGCTGTTGTATGGAGTAAGTCATAAACGATTGGGGCAGGAGCCTTTAATCAACTTAAATAAGATAAAAAGCAGCTGGCCCAATTGGGCCATGTCTGTCTGCTTTGCAGGAGCGTTATGGTCCTGCTATGAATATATGAATGGGCTTTATGATATCCATCACAGTTATGCTACCTGCAGGCTGCTGGTCTGGTTTGCCCTGGCCACGATTTTCACCTTCAGGTTCAACAGGCAGGAGCTTTTTAAGGTATACAACCTGATTTATCTGGCAGCAGCCGGTGTAGGAGGCTATTTTTATGCAAAACCCTACCGGGGAGTGGAGGAGCTGGAGGAGCTTTACCGTCTGCAGGCCTATGTTCTGGTGGTCTGTGGATTTGCCCTGCTGCAGATGCTCATTGCCCTGGTGAAGACGATGGGGAAAAAAAGGCAGGCTGCAGCTTACTGGTATCTTCCTTATACAGGTGCGTTGGCTTTGTTTCTTGGGATGCTGGTCATTTTCCGCAATACCCGTACCTGGCCTGTTTTACTGGCAGTGGTTTTCGGCCTTTTTTATCTGCGGATGTGGATGTGGGAAAAGCGGGACAGCCTGCCGGAAATTTTTTGTAATGGAATCATCTTAAACTTTCTCTATACGGTAGTCTACTGCCTTATGCATCGCCCTTATCTGCGGTTCAGACACAACCGTTACGGAATGACCTATCATACCGTTACCATGACCGGTTATTATCTGGCTCTGGTGCTCTGTGCCATCATGGTGCGCCTGTTTGTGCAGTATAGGAAAAATGGGCGATGGCAGGATGCCTGGAAGGAATTGTGCCTTTTGGGAACGGGAAATGTATATCTGTTTTTAACTCTGTCCAGAACAGGCTATCTGGCAGCCTTTGTAATGGAAATGTTTATGATCATTTTTCTCTCTGCGCTGTGGGAAAGAAAGAAGCTAAAGGCTGTCTTTAAGGCGATAGGGCTTACCTTAGGGGTTAGTATACTGTTTTTTCCCATTGTGTTTACGGCTCAGAGAATTGTGCCCACTCTTTTCAATGACCCCATTTATTCGGAAATTGAGGTGTGGGAATATACGACACAAGAAAACACCCCCAGAGATTCAGAGCTTTATATTGATTTGGAAGCCTTTGTAAAAATCATGAAAAACAAGCTGTTTGGGATGAAAATGGAAAATATTTCCTTAAGCAGCATAAGAGATAAGCTGCAGCCGGTGTATTTACAGTCCCAGGGAAGGCTTTTGGCCAGTGTTTCTCCCACAGAGGGGGAGGAAAGGGATTTTTCCAATGGCCGGATGGAGATTTTTCGGGAATACATTGGTCAGTGGAACATGACGGGACACGATGAGATGGGATTTCCCTTTCCCGATGGAAGTATCTCTACTCATGCCCATAATACCTATTTACAGGTAGCCCATGACCATGGGGTAATTACAGGAGTTATTTTCCTGCTTTTTGGTATTTACACCTTCCTTCTTGCGGTTTACCGCTATGTCAGGGAAAGAGAAAAGCAGCCTTATCTGACCTTGATTATTGCCGTCACCATAGCCTTTGGAGCAGCGGGAATGGTGGAGTGGATTTTTCATCCTTGTAATCCCTTTGGCTTTTCCCTAATGGTGGTGATTGCCCCTCTGCTGTTTAAACCGGGCAGACCACAGGTCATAAATGGAGGAAAACATGAATAAGAATACCTTTAATCGTCAGCTTTTTTCCCGCAGAGCAGGGCTGATGCTTTATGATGTAGCCAGTGTACTGGCAGCCAGCTTTCTGGCTATTTCCATGCGTTATGAATTTAACTATGACATGATTCCCTCCTACTTTTTGGAGACTATTGCCCGCTTTCTGCCCTTTAATGTTGTGATTACACTGGCTGTTTTCTATGTTTTTCGCCTCTATCACAGTTTATGGGCATTTGCGGGAGAAAATGAGTTACAGAATGTGGTGGTGGCCAGCTTTCTTGCTTCTGCAGTTAACGGATTAGGATTATTTGCAGTAAGGGTACAGCCCAAGGCAGTACCCAGCAGCTACTATTTTATGTATACCTTTTTGCTGATTACCTTTACCTTTATCAGCCGATTTTCCTATCGCTTTCTGCGCAACAAAAAGCACAAAATACAAAATAAGAAAAACACCACAAGGGTAATGATTATTGGTGCCGGTGAAGCCGGAAATGCTATTATCAAGGAAATCGTCAGCAGTAACTATTCCACCATGACCATAGGCTGCATCATCGATGACGATGCGAAAAAATGGGGAAACTTTATCCAGGGCATCCGGGTGGCAGGAGGCCGGGATAAAATTTTGGAATGCGTGGATTTGTATAGCATAGATGAAATTTTTATTGCCATTCCCTCTGCCTCCAGAAAAGCCATTCGGGAAATTCTGGAAATCTGTAAGGAGACAGAATGTAAGCTGAAAGCCCTTCCGGGAATCTACCAGTTGGTTAATGGGGAAGTCAATGTAAGTCAGTTAAGAGATGTGGAGGTAGAGGACCTTCTGGGCAGAGACCCCATCAAGGTGGACTTAAACTCTATTTTGCAGTATGTCAGCCAAAAAACGGTACTGGTAACCGGGGGAGGAGGCTCCATTGGCAGTGAGCTGTGTCGCCAGATTGCCCAGCACAAGCCCAAAAAGCTGATTCTGGTGGATATCTATGAAAACAGCGCATATGATGTACAGCAGGAATTACAGTATAAACACCCGGAACTGGATTTGGTGGTGTTAATTGCTTCTGTGCGCAATACCAATCGAATGAACTCTATTTTTGAAACCTACAGGCCGGATATCGTCTACCATGCGGCAGCCCATAAGCATGTGCCGCTAATGGAAGCCAGTCCCAATGAAGCAGTCAAAAATAACGTGTTCGGCACCTGGAAAACGGCCCAGGCAGCGGCCTATTACGGAACCGGAAAGTTTGTGATGATCAGTACCGACAAGGCCGTTAATCCTACCAATATCATGGGAGCCAGCAAACGGATTTGTGAAATGATTATTCAGACCTTTAATCGCCATTATGATACAGAATTTGTGGCAGTACGTTTCGGTAATGTGCTTGGCAGCAACGGCAGTGTTATTCCTCTGTTTAAAAAGCAGATTCAGCAGGGAGGGCCGGTAACGGTAACGCATCCCGATATTATTCGTTACTTTATGACCATACCGGAGGCGGTTTCTTTGGTGCTTCAGGCGGGAGCCTATGCCAGAGGCGGAGAGATTTTCGTTTTGGATATGGGTGAGCCGGTGAAGATTCTGGATTTGGCCAAAAATTTGATTCGTCTGTCCGGCTATAAGGTGGGCGAAGATATTCAGATTGAGTTTACCGGTCTTCGTCCCGGGGAAAAATTATATGAGGAGCTTCTAATGGACGAGGAGGGTCTGCAGGATACGGATAATAAAATGATCCATATCGGAAAGCCCATAGAACTGGATGAGATGGCCTTTTTTGCCCAACTGAAACGGCTGAAGGAGGAGTCCAAAAACGAGAGTAAAGACATTCGTCAACTGATTAAAGAAATTGTGCCTACCTATCAGATACGGGAGGAACAGGAAGCATAGTTAAAGAGTATCGCAGACCAGGCTTGCGGTATAGATAGAGAGTAGATTCAGAATGAGGATTATTATGGAAAAAAAACGGATTTATCTTTCTTCTCCCACCATCCATGGGGAGGAACAGCAATTTGTACAGGAGGCCTTTGATACCAATTGGGTAGCCCCCTTAGGCCCTAACGTGAATCATCTGGAGGAAGAAATGTGTGCTTATACCGGGGCAGGGGCTGCCGCCGCCTTAAGCGCAGGTACGGCTGCTATCCATTTAAGTCTTAAGCTGCTTGATTTACAGCCCCAGGATGTGGTGTTTGTGTCGGATTTAACCTTTTCTGCCACCTGTAACCCAATCTGCTATGAAAAGGCCTCCCCTGTGTTTATTGACAGTGAGCGGGACACCTGGAATATGTGTCCCAAGGCATTGGAGAAGGCCTTCAGCCTTTATCCCAACCCCAAGGCGGTAATTTGTGTGCATCTTTATGGTACGCCGGCTAAGCTGGAGGAAATTCAGGCCATCTGCAGCGCCCATCAGGTTCCCTTGATTGAGGATGCGGCAGAATCCTTAAGTGCCCTCTATCTGGGAAAACAGACCGGTACCTTTGGAAAATTTGGAATCTATTCCTTTAACGGAAATAAAATCATTACCAGCTCCGGCGGAGGTATGCTGGTATCCGAGGATGAGGAGGCCATTGAAAGAGCCAGATTTTTGTCCACCCAGGCCAGAGACCAGGCCAGACATTATCAGCACTCCAGGATTGGGTATAATTACCGGATGTCCAATATTGTGGCCGGAATCGCAAGGGGGCAGCTTATCCATCTGGAGGAGCATAAAGCACTGAAAAAGAAAATCTATGAGCAGTACAAAAAGGCCTTTTCGGATATTTCGGAAATTGCCATGAATCCCATGAATCCTAAGGGGGAGGCCAATAACTGGCTGTCCTGTCTGACCATTGAAGAAGGTTCAAGGGTAACGCCCAATCAGATCATGGATGCTTTAGAGGCAGAAAATATGGAATCCAGACCCATATGGAAGCCTATGCATCTGCAGCCGGTATTTGAGAAATATGACTTTGTTTCTCTGGAGCCTAGAGATAAGGCCATCGGAGAGGATATTTTTAACCGGGGACTTTGTCTGCCCAGCGATATTAAGAATACGGCGGAAGATATGGAGAGAATTATCGGCATCGTCAGAGCCTGCTTTGGAAAGTAGGAAAGGCGGAATAACCGGCTTTGAAATGGAGGTAAAGATGTATAAAAACGGGATTAAACGGGGATTGGATATTCTATTGTCGGGTCTGGCTCTTATTCTTCTTTCGCCCCTGCTTTTGGTGGTAGCCATTCTGGTAAGAGTAAAGCTGGGAAGTCCCGTTATTTTTCATCAAAAGAGGCCGGGAAAGGATGAGAAGATTTTTACCCTCTGCAAATTCCGTACCATGACGGATGATCAGGACGAGGAAGGGAATCTTTTGCCGGACAGTGTAAGACTGACCCGGTTCGGAAAGCTGCTTCGATCCACCAGTCTGGATGAGCTGCCGGAGCTGTGGAATATCTTTAAAGGGGATATGAGTATTATCGGCCCCAGACCCTTACTGGTTTCTTATCTTCCCTATTATACCAAGGAAGAACAAAAACGGCACAGTGTCCGTCCGGGGCTTACAGGTCTGGCTCAGGTAAACGGAAGAAGTGCATTAAACTGGGAAGAACGTTTTGCCTATGATTTGGAATACGTGGAAAAATGCAGCCTGTCCATGGATGCGCAGATTTTCTTTAAAACCATTGGCAAGGTATTTACCCGTTCCGGGACCCTTGAGGGAGAGGCACAGCCCCTGCCGGATTTTGATGATTACCGCAAAAGCCAAAGAGCCTGATGCTCATCCATAAAGAAATCCGTTTTCAGTAAAGCGAAAGGTAGATGATAGGAATGAATATTTTAATCTTGAGTGCAGGTACAAGGAATAAGATTATCCAGTATTTTAAAAAAGAGTGTGAGCCGGGAGATCGGGTGATTGCTACGGATTGCAGCAATCTGGCTCCGGCCCTTTATGAAGCGGATGCCTTTTATCTCGTTCCCAGGATTACCCACCCGGATTATTTGGATAAAATTCTGGAGATTTGTAAGGCGGAAAAGATTACCGGGGTTTTGTCCCTGATCGATCCTGAACTTTCTCTTTTGGCAAAGCACCAAAAGGCTTTTGTAGCTGTGGGAACTACTGTCATCGGTTCTGACTACGAATTGGTGGAAACCTGCTTTAACAAATATCGTATGTATAAAAAGCTGAAGGAGCTGGGTATTCCTACGGGAAGGTGCTACCTGGATAAAGCACTGTTTTATGCCGAAAGAAAGGCGGGAAAAATCGATTATCCGATATTTGTCAAGCCGGTCTGCGGCAGTGCCAGCCTGCAGATTAACAAGGTCAGCAGCGATGAAGAACTGGAGGTTCTTTTTGATTTGCATGATGATCTGATGATTCAGGAATATATGGATGGGACAGAATACGGTGCAGACGTTTATATTGATATGCTTTCGGGAAAGACCAGTGCCATTTTTTTGAAGAAAAAAATAAAAATGAGAGCCGGTGAAACGGATAAGTCTGTGTCCGTTAAGGATGAGAGGCTGTTTGCCTTAATCTGCAAATTTGTAGAGGAATGCGGTTTCAGAGGAATTATTGATATTGACATTTTTAATATCAAGGGAGAATACTATATTTCGGAAGTAAACCCACGATTTGGCGGAGGGTATCCTCATGCTTATGAGAGTGGAGTAAATGTTCCCCGGTTGATTATGCAAAACCTGAGAGGAAAGACTACGCCCCCTGCCATTGGAGCTTATGAGGAAGGAATCTGCATGATGAAATACAATGAGGTGCTGATTCGCAGGATTTTGGAAAAGGATATTGTTGAATGAAGAAGATTCTGATTCTGGCCAATTCCTCAGAAGGCTTATATGACTTTCGATGGGAGTTGGTAGAGGAATTATTAAAGGAATATCAGGTGTATATCAGTGTGCCGGATCAGATTACGGCTAAAAAGCTTACCGGGGCCGGCTGTCAGGTAATACACACCAAAATGAACAGAAGGGGGATGAATCCTGTTCAGGATATGGGGCTTCTTCTGGCTTATGGAAGGTTGATGAGAAAAATTCAGCCGGACTGTATTCTTACCTATACCATCAAGCCCAATATTTACGGAGGTCTTATGGCCGGTTTAAACCATATTCCCTATATTCCCACCATTACCGGCCTGGGAACGGCCTTCCGGAATACGGGGATGGTGAATCGGCTGGTAAAGCTTTTGTACCGTATGGCCTTTAGGAGGGCACAGGTGGTATTTTTTCAAAACAAAAGAAACCAAAGGGTGTTTGAGGAGAGCCATCTGCTTACCGGAAGGGTAAGGGTGGTTGCCGGCTCGGGAGTAAATCTGAACAGTCACCCCGCTGAACCCTATCCGGGAAGAGACAAGCCTCGGTTTTTATTTGTAGGCAGACTGATGAAAGAAAAGGGAATCGAAGAATTTCTGAAAACAGCGAAAATGTATGCAAACCAGGCAGAATTTGTTATAATAGGTGATTATGAAGAGGATTACCGCAGTCAGGTAGAGGCAGCAGTGAGAGAAGATGGCCTTAATTACTGCGGTCCCCAGCGGGATGTACATTCCTTTTACCGGGATGCAGATGGAATAATCGTAGCCTCCTACCATGAGGGAATGTCCAATGTGGTTTTAGAGGCCTGCGCTACTGCCAGGCCGGTACTGGCTACCAACATCCATGGCTGCCTTGAGGCAGTAGAGGATAAGGTTACAGGCCTTCTTTTTTCTCCGGGGAGTACACAGGCTCTTAAGGAGGCGGTGGAAGCCTTTCTCCATCTGCCTATAGAGCGCAGGGAGGCCATGGGCAAGGCAGCCAGACTCAAAATGGAAAGAGAATTTGATCGATGCCAGGTGGCAGCCGCCTATCTGGAAGAAATAAAGCAGGCTGTGGATACAGCAGAATGAGAGGTTCTTATGAGTTTATACGATAGGATAGTTAAGGGAGAGGAAAAAATATCCCTGGTGGGCCTGGGCTATGTAGGAATGCCTATAGCAGTGGCCTTTGCCCGCAAGGTCAAGGTAATCGGTTTTGACCTGAACCAGGAGAAGATTAAGCTGTATCAGTCCGGTATTGATCCCACCAGAGAAGTGGGAGATGAGGCCATTAAGGAAACTCAGGTGGAGTTTACAGCGGACCCCACAAGGCTTAAGGAGGCCAAATTCCATATTGTGGCGGTACCTACTCCGGTAAATGATGACCATACTCCTGACCTGACCCCGGTGGAAGGAGCCAGCAGACTGTTGGGGCAGAATCTGACCAAGGGCTCTATCGTGGTCTTTGAATCTACGGTATATCCGGGAGTGACAGAGGAAATCTGCGTACCCATTCTGGAAAAGGAATCCGGTCTGACCTGCGGGGTAGATTTCAAAATCGGCTATTCTCCTGAGAGAATCAATCCGGGAGATAAGGTACACAGATTAGAAACGATTACGAAAATTGTGTCCGGTATGGATGAGGAAACCCTGGATGAGGTGGCTCTGGTCTATGAGCTGGTGGTAGAGGCCGGGGTTCATCGGGCAGAATCCATTAAGGTGGCAGAGGCCGCCAAGGTGATTGAAAACAGCCAGAGGGATATTAATATTGCCTTTATGAATGAGTTGTCCATTATTTTCAATAAAATGGGAATCGATACGAAAGCGGTGCTGGAGGCAGCAGGAACAAAGTGGAATTTTCTTCCCTTTTCTCCGGGACTGGTGGGCGGACATTGTATCGGTGTGGATCCCTATTACCTGACCTATAAGGCAGAACAGTTAGGGTATCACTCTCAGATCATCCTGTCGGGACGTCGGATTAATGATGATATGGGAAAATACGTGGCAGAAAGCGTAGTGAAGAACCTGATTAAGGCAGGCCTTCCCGTAAATGGGGCAAGGGTGGCTATTTTAGGCTTCACCTTCAAGGAAAACTGTCCTGACACCCGAAATACCAAGGTAATCGATATTTATCGGGAGCTGGGTGAATATGGGATCACACCCATGGTGGTAGACCCGGTTGCCGATGCTAATGAGGCTAAAAGTCTGTATGGAATTACCTTTGAAGACCTAGAGGAGGTTAAAGACATGGATGCCATCATCATTGCAGTGGCTCATGATGTTTTTATGCGAATCGATCAGGAACAGATGGCCGGCTTTTTTGCTTCCACAAATAAAGTCAGAGTACTGGCAGATATCAAGGGGATTTATAACCGTAAGATGTATAGTAACGAAAACTATCTTTATTGGAGGTTATAGAAATGGGATTTAAGGAATTGGTTTTTCCCCATAACAGTGTTTTTTTGGTTACAGGAGGAGCCGGCTTTATCGGCTCTAACCTCTGTGAGGCGATTACCGATATGGGCTATGTGGTACGGTGTTTGGACAACCTTTCCACAGGCAAAAAGGAGAATGTTGACCGCCTTAAGGACAGAGAAGCTTATACCTTTATGGAAGGGGATATTCGGGATTTAGATACCTGTATGAAGGCCTGTGAGGGGGTAGACTTTTGTCTGCACCAGGCGGCCTGGGGAAGTGTTCCCAGAAGTATAGAGATGCCGCTTTTTTATGAGGAGGTAAATATCCGGGGAACCCTGAATATGATGGAGGCTGCCAGACAGCAGGGGATAAAGAAATTCGTCTATGCCTCCAGCTCCTCCGTATACGGGGATCATCCGGTACTTCCCAAGGTGGAGGGGCAGGAAGGAAATTTACTTTCTCCTTATGCACTGACGAAGCGGGTAGACGAGGAATACGGTAAGCTGTATAAGAAGCTGTACGGACTGGATACCTATGGTATGCGATACTTCAACGTGTTTGGAAGACATCAGGATCCGGATGGGGCGTATGCGGCAGTTATTCCTAAGTTTATTAAGCTTTTACTGAATGACCAGGTGCCTACCATCAATGGGGATGGAAAACAGAGCCGGGATTTTACCTATATTGACAACGTAATTGAGGCCAATTTAAAGGCCTGCCTGGCTCCTTCTGAAGCCGCAGGAGAAGCCTTCAATATTGCCTATGGAGGCAGAGAGTACCTGATTGATATTTATGATGGCCTGTGCAAAGCTCTGGGAAAGAATATTCAGCCAAACTTTGGACCGGATCGGGCCGGGGATATTAAGCATTCCAATGCGGATATCAGCAAGGCAAGGAAGTTTCTGGGCTATGCACCGGAATACGATTTTGAAACAGGAATCAAACTGGCTATTGACTGGTATAAAGAAAATCTGGGTAAATAGGCCAGGATGCTGCCGCGTAAGGGTGTGGGTGAAAGAAAAATGAAAAAAATTCTGCACATTGTAGGGGGGATGTCCCCCGGAGGAACCGAAAATTTTATTATGAATGTGTACCGGGCCATTGACCGAAGCAAGCTCCAATTTGATTTCATCGTTCATCTGAAAAAAGAAATTAACTATGATGATGAAATTGAAGGCATGGGTGGAAGGCTCCACTATGTGGTTCGTAAAGCCCACAATCCCATAAAAAATTTTTTTCAGATTAAAAGAGTGATAAAGGAGCAGCATTACGATACGGTTTGCCGGCACTCCGACAATGCCTTTACCGTAGTGGATTTGCTTGCTGCACGATTGGCAGGGGCGAAAAGAATTATCATGCATTCTCATTCGACAAACACCAGTCACAGCAGGATTCACTCTTTTTTTCGTTTATGGATGCCTTTTGTCCCTACCCATCGTTTTGCCTGCTCTGAGGCAGCAGGAAGATGGATGTATGGAAAGGCTGATTTTCAGGTAATTCCTAATGCCATTGATACGGACAAATTTCTCTACCGGCAGTCGGTACGGCAGGAAATGCGTAAAGAGTATGGGCTTACGGATGCCCATATCTATGGACATGTAGGCAGCTTTGTCTATGCCAAAAACCATGAGTTTCTGCTGAAGGTTTTTTCCCATATTGCCAGACAGGATGAAAAGGCAGTCCTTTTGCTGGTGGGAGATGGAGAACTGCGGGAGGAGATGGAAAAGCAGATAGCAGAGCTGGAATTGGAGAATCGTGTCATCCTCATGGGAAGGCGGAGGAATGTAGAGGATTTTCTGCAGATATTTGATCTGCTGTTGTTTCCCTCCCGCTACGAGGGCTTTCCCGTTTCTCTGGTGGAGGCTCAGACCAGCGGCTTGCCTTGCCTGATTTCTGCCGGGATTACCAGAGAGGTCTGTCTCACCGATTGTATACAGATCTTTTCCCTGGAAGAAGGAGAAGAAGCCTGGGCAAAGAAGGCTATGGAAATGATGGCCTTAAGCAGGGCTAAGGAGAGAACCTCCAGACAGCAGGAAATTAAGGACAAGGGCTTTGGGATAGAGAGTCTGGCCGGATTTTACGAAAAGTTTTGAGAGGAATGAAGGAAGATGGCTTTACCGGTAATTATTCTCCATGTAGTGGGAAGATTGGACAGAGGCGGTGCGGAAAGCAGAATTATGGACTTGTACCGGCATATGGATCGAACCAAAGTACAGTTCTATTTTGCCCAGCATACCACAGATCGCTGTGCCTTTGCAGAAGAAATTGAAGCCCTGGGAGGAAGGATTTTTCATCTGCCCAGATTCAATGTGGCTAATATCCGCCTATATCAAAAGGCCTGGAAGAACCTGTTTCTTTCCCACCCGGAAATCAAGATGGTGCAGGGGCACATGACCAGTACGGCAGCAATTTATCTTCCCCTGGCAAAAAAGGCGGGGGTCGAAGTTACCATTGCCCATGCCCGCAGTGCGGGAGTAGACCCCGGGCCTAAGGGGTGGCTGACCCGGCTTATGCGAAGAAATCTATGGAAGAAATGTGACTACTGCTTTGCCTGCTCCAGACTGGCAGGGGAAGCAGTTTTTGGAAAACAGGCTCTGGAACAGGGAAGGGTAGAGTTTATTCCCAATGCCATAGAGGTGGAGAAGTTTGCCTTTAATGGGGAAATTCGAAGTAAGCTGCGCCAGGAACTGGGACTGGAGGGAACCTTTGTCCTGGGACACGTGGGGCGTTTTAATGCGGTAAAGAATCATGATTACTTATTGGATATTCTGGAAGCGGGAATAGCTTTTGAGCGTGAAAAGAGACTGCCCAAGCTGATACTGCTTTTACTGGGTGAAGGAGAGCTTGAGGAAGCTATCCGTCAGAAGGCTCTTGATAAGGGGATTTCCTCCAGAGTGTATTTTCTGGGAAATCAAAGCCAGGTATATCGCTACTATCAGGCCATGGATTTTTTTCTTTTGCCTTCCTTTTATGAGGGCTTGCCGGGTACTGCCATAGAGGCACAGGCCAGCAGCCTGCCGGGAATCCTGTCGGATACCGTTACTAAGGAGGCTGTCATTACCGATTTGCTTAAGCAGCGATCCATTAAGGAAGCAGCCGCAAACTGGGCAGAAGCGATTGCAGAGTATGAGGCAGGCAAAGCAGATGGTAACCTGGAGGAAAGTCTGGCTAAAGCAAGACAAGGCGATACCGACTATGTGGCACAGGTAAAAGCAGCCGGCTATGAGGTAAAGGAGCAGGCAGCACGACTGCAGAAGTTTTATCTGGAAGGGACGAGGGAGAATGTGCGGAATCTGTGGATTTTACAGTAAACTGAATATTACGACAGAGCACCTTACCGCAATGAACGATACCTTGCAGCATAGAGGACCGGATGACAAGGGAGTGGAAATCTATCCGGCCGGAGGGGGGTATCGCCTTGGAATGGCACATAGACGTCTGGCGATACTGGATCTGTCACCCCGGGGTCATCAGCCTATGGTTTCTGCAGATGGCAGAGTCGTTATTGTATTTAATGGAGAAATCTATAACTTTAAGGAAATCCGCAGGGAGCTGACGGATTATCCCTTTCATTCGGACAGTGATACCGAGGTGATACTGGCGGCCTACCTGAAATGGGGAATCCACTGTGTAGAACGATTCAATGGAATGTTTGCCTTTGGGCTTTATGACAGACAGGAGGAAAGCTTATATCTGGTTAGGGACAGAATCGGAAAGAAACCCCTGTATTATTGGAAAAACAATGGAGGGCTGGTGTTCGCCTCAGAACTGAAGCCCATAATGAATTGTCCCGGCTTTCGGGGTAAGGTCAGACAGGAGCTGCTTTGCCGTTACCTGACGGAGGGCTATCTTACCTCCCCTGATACGATTTTTGAAGGGGTGTATCAGTTAAAGCCCGGCAGTATCCTTAAAGTTCAACAGACAGAAGTGAAGGAATGGAAATATTGGGATATCCTTGAGCGCTATGAATGCCTGAAGGATACCATGGCAGGCAGCGTTGAAGAAGCAGAAGAAAGATTGGATGAGATTCTCAACCGGGCAGTAAAAAGACGAATGATTTCTGATGTTCCTCTGGGGACCTTTTTAAGCGGAGGCTATGATTCCTCTCTCATTACTGCCATTGCCCAGGCAAACAGCAGTAAGCCGGTTAAGACCTTCTCCATTGGCTTTCATGAGCCGGAGCGTAACGAGGCCGTTTATGCCAAAAGGGTGGCCTCCTATCTGGGAACGGATCACAGGGAGCTGTATCTTACAGAAAATGATCTGTTTGCTATGGTGGAAGATTTGACGGATTATTACGATGAGCCTTTTGCAGACAGTTCCCAGATTCCCTCTATGCTGGTAGCCGGGCTGGCCAGAAAAGAGGTGACGGTGGCCTTATCAGGGGACGGAGGAGATGAGTTTTTCTGCGGCTACAACAACTATCAAATGCTTAGGAGGATGCAGAAGCTGGATTCTCTGGGGAAGCTTACCTATGATTTTTGTCAGCTTCCGGGAATAAAACAAATGGGAATGCTTCAACGGCTTCCCCACAAGGTTCAGATTGTGGCCGCCAACAGGCACCCGCAGTATAAGGTGCAGCCCTTTGATTTACTGCAAAGCCAGATGGCAGCAGGATTGCTGAAAAGTCAGCAGTGGGATTATCGCTTCCCGGAGGAAAAAAGATATTCCGAGAACAACTGGCAGATTCGCCGGATGCTTTTGGATATGGAAACTTATTTGCCGGGAGATATTTTGGTGAAGGTTGACCGGGCTTCCATGAAATATTCCCTGGAGACCCGCTGCCCCATTTTGGACAAGGAAGTAATGGAATACTCCTTTACTCTGCCTCATGAATTTAAAATGGAAGCAGGGAACAAGAAGCGGATTCTTAAGCAGTTGGCCTACAGGTATATTCCCAAGGAGCTTTTGGAGCGCCCCAAGGTGGGATTTTCAGTGCCCCTTAAGAAGTGGCTGAGAGGCCCTTTGCAGAAGCAGCTTTTGGATTACACCAGTACAGAATTTCTGCGGGATCAGGATATTTTCTACCCGGAAAAGACACAGAAGTTTATTGCGGACTATCTGGGAAAGAAGGAGCAGGGAGCAGGGATAGATTATTCCCGTTTTGTTTGGGCATACTTTGTTTTTCAAAAATGGTATGAAAGGTATTGCAAGTGGAAAGGAAAAAGATAATTTTTTATAGCGGGAATTTGGCAAAAGGAGGGGCGGAACGGGTAATTATCAATCTTGCCACAGCCCTTTTGGCCAAAGGACATGAGGTGGTACTGGCCACCTCCGTCAGGCTGAAGGAGGAATATCCTGTGCCTACAGGAGCCCGAAGACTGGTCATCTATGAAAAGGCAGAAGAAGCCTCGGGAAATCGAATTAGAAATTTCGTAAAACGGTATATCAGGCAGCGCAGAATCTGGAAAGAGGAAAAACCGGATATTATCGTTTCTTTTATTGGCAAGAATAATGCCATGGCTTTGCTGACCACGTTAGGGATGAAGATACCGGTACTGGTTTCGGTGAGGGGTGAGCCAAGCCAGGAATATTACAACCGGCCACTTAAGCTATGTGCCAGATATCTATTTCCCAGAGCAAAGGGAGTAATTCTTCAAACTGAGGACAGTAAGGCTTTTTTTTGCGCCAAGGTACTGAAGAAAGCGGTAGTCTTGCCTAACCCTTTAAATCCCATTTTTGTGGAAGAAGAAACCCGGACAGCAGATGGGGACAACTCTAAAAAGGAAGCGCCGGCAGAAGCAAAGGGGTTAAAAAAGAAGATTACCATGGTAGGCAGGGTAGATGCCAATAAAAACCACCGACTGGTTATCGATGCCTTTCGGAGGCTGGCAGCCCAATTTCCTGATTATGTTCTGGAAATATGGGGCAAAGGAGAGGAAAGGGAGGTTTTGCTGGATTATGTGGAAAAAGCCGGTCTGGCAGACCGGATTT
The DNA here is from genome assembly GCA_051879255.1 of Lachnospiraceae bacterium. Lineage (GTDB taxonomy): Bacteria > Bacillota > Clostridia > Lachnospirales > Lachnospiraceae > SFDP01. The sequence goes on from JBJELR010000335.1 coordinate 22,468, forward strand.
TTCTTCCCGGCACGACAGAGGAGGTAAAAGAGCGACTGAAAGCCTCCTCTCTCTACATTCTTTCCTCCAATACAGAGGGAATGCCCAATTCGCTGATGGAGGCTATGGCTATGGGACTGCCGGTTATTTCTACGGACTGTCCCTGCGGTGGGCCAAAGATGCTGATTTCCCATGGCGTCAACGGACTTCTGGTTCCGGTAGGGGATGGGGAGGCTATGATGACTGCCATGAAGCAGTTGATGGAGAATGAGGAGTTAGCCAAAAGACTGGGGGAAAAGGCCCTGGAAATCAGAGAAACCTTAAACCCGGTTCGGGTGAACAGGCAGTGGGAGGAATATATTCTTTCCCATTGCAGAGGATGAACAGGCAAAGAAGCTGTTTGGAAGGATTATGGAGGTTAATATGTGCGGAATTGCGGGCTTTTGTAATTGGCAGGGAGGACCTGAAAAAAACCCGGATGAGGGGTATCAGGACAGGTTGATCCAGCTCATTGAAAAGATGAATAAGCGCATGCTCCATCGGGGGCCTGATGGAGGAGAATATTGCATTGAGGATGGAGGGGCTCTCGTATTGGGACACAGAAGACTGTCTATTGTGGATTTGTCCCAGACCGGAACCCAGCCCATGGAGTCCCATAGCGGCCGCTTCTGCATGGTGTTTAACGGCGAAATCTATAACTACAGGGAGCTGGGTAAGAGACTGATCGAGGAAGGAAGGGTGACTGCCTTTCGGGGTACCTCGGATACGGAGGTACTCTTAGAGCTGTTTGAGGCCTATGGCGTTAAACCGGCTATTACACTTTGTAAGGGGATGTTTGCCATTGCTCTTTTTGACCGGAAGGAAAAAATCCTGTATCTTCTGCGAGACAGAGTAGGGGAAAAGCCCTTGTATTATGGTTTTACCGCAGGAAGCTTCGTTTTTGCCTCAGAGCTGGGCTGTATTTCTTCCATGGATGGTTTTTCCAACCCCATTAATAAAGGAGCACTTCCCATCTATTTTGTTCATGGTTATATTCCTGCTCCCTATTCTGTATATGAAGGAATTTACAAGCTGGAGCCGGGAAGCATTTTAACCATCAAGGCACCCTTTGGTGAATTTTTTCTGGATACCTTTTGGTCCATGAAGGAAGCAGCAAGAAAGGGAGAAGAAAATCCTTTTCAGGGAACCAGAAAAGAGGCTGCAAAGGAATTGGAAGAACGGCTGAAAGAAGCAATCCGGGGACAGATGGTGGCAGATGTTGCAGTAGGAGCATTTCTATCCTCAGGCATCGACAGCAGCACGATTGTATCACTGATGCAGTCTTTAAGCAGCAAGCCGGTGCGAACCTTTACCATAGGCGTGGAGGATCCGGGAATTAATGAAGCAGAGGCAGCAGCACAGATAGCAGCCCACTTGGGAACCGAGCATACCGAGATGTATATTACGGAGGAGGATGCCAAGGGGGTTATTCCCAAGCTGGCCTATGTTTACGGAGAGCCCTTTGCTGACAGCTCTCAGATTCCCACCTATCTGGTGAGTAAGCTGACCAGACAGCACGTTACCGTATCGTTAAGCGGTGACGGAGGAGACGAATTATTTTGTGGCTATGGAACCTACAATTCTATTGAACGGATTTGGGAGAAAACCCGGAGAGTGCCTTATTTTGCCAGAAAACTGGCAGGCAGACTTCTTCTGCAGACTCCCCTGGAGCAAAATACAGTATACAGAACTAAGGCCCTGCTTATGCAGGCAAGAGGACCGGAGGAGCTGTATGAGCTGTCCTGTGAGCAGGAGCCGCTGGCAAGGCAAATCTGTCGGGAGAATCTCAGTCTGCCCTTTAAGCATACGCAATATGAAGCAGGCTATTTAAAAGGAGTACGCCATAATCTTATGCTGATGGATATGCTGATGTATCATCCGGATGATATTCTGGTCAAGGTAGACCGCTCGGGAATGGCAGTGTCTTTAGAATCCCGTATTCCTATGCTGGATAAGGATGTGGTAGAGTTTGCCTGGAGGCTGCCAATCGAATATAAATACCAGGATGGCATCGGTAAGAGGATATTAAGAGATATTTTATATCAATATGTTCCAAAAGAATTGATTGATTTGCCCAAAAGAGGATTTTCCATTCCGATTTCCCAATGGTTACGGGAGCCCGGACTAAAGCAGTGGGCAGAAGCATTGATCGACCCTAAAACGCTGGAGCAGCAGGGGATTTTAAACCCGGATGTGGTATGGCAGCTTTGGGAGGACTACATCGAAAGAAATCAGTGGAGAGTACAAATCTGGTACATCCTGATGTTTCAGCAGTGGATGAGTGAAAGAATATGTTAGAGAGCAAGCTATCGGTAATCGTCAGCATTTATAATATTGAACAGTATCTTCCCAGAGCCATAGCCTCCATTTGCAGTCAGACCTATAGAAATCTGGAAATCATTTTGGTGGATGACGGCTCCACAGATGGCAGTGGAAGCATTTGCGATGAACAGGCGGCTAAGGATATAAGAATCAGGGTGATTCACAAAACAAACGGAGGCCTGTCCAGTGCCCGCAATGCAGGAATAGAGGCAGCTACAGGGGAGGTTATTGCCTTTGTGGATGGAGATGACTGGATAGATGAATCCATGTATGAAAAAATGCTTAGTCTGCTGCAAAACCATCAGGCAGATATGGTTGTCTGCAGCTATAAAAATATCAGTAAAAACGGGGTAACGGATACCTCTACGGGAAAGGTGACCGAATGGGAGGGGCGTGAGGCCCTGAGGATTTTTATTGAAGAAAAGGAAGAATATCAGATTCAGAATGCTGCCTGGAATAAGCTTTATACCAGAAAGCTTTTAGGGGAGCTTCGCTTTCCCGAGGGAAAGCTGTTTGAGGACATTGTCTATACCACAAAGCTTTTGGCTAAAAGCAGCAGAACCATATATGTGGATCAGGCCTACTATAATTATGTGACGGATAGAAGTGACAGCATCATGAACAGTAAAAGGGTGGAACGGCTTCTTACGGATCAGATTCCCGCCTACGAAGAAAAGGGAGTCTTTTTAAAGGAGATAGGCGAGGAAGAGCTCTACCGGACACACCAGTACTTTTTTTTGAAAAGACTGCTTCTTCACTATCGGCAGGCTGAAGAAGAAAGGCCTCAGGGCTACCGGGCATTTTTAGAAAATATCCGGCAGATTATTCTTAAGCAGAAGGATTGGAGTATTTACCGGGGGAAAAGGGAGCGCAGAGGGGAATATTTGCGGCTCAGGCTGTTTGTCCTGTCACCCGGACTGTATAAGTGCTTTAACAGGATTAATGAGGGGCTTCTTATTCCAATGAAGCAAAGAAGATACTTTCAGGGGAAAAAGGGAATCATCATCGTTCTTTCCGGGGGACTGGGAAACCAGATGTTTCAGTATGCCCTGTACCTATATTATCAGTCCAGGGGAATAGCGGTAAAAATGGATGAGCTTACGGAATATGCTCACGAGAAGAAACGAAAGCCGGAACTGACGCAGGTCTTTGGCATACACTATGAGAAGGCTGCCCCGGAGGAAATCCGTCACTGGACCGATTCCTATATGGATTTTCCCTCCAGAGTCCGGCGGAGGTTATGGGGGAGAAGAACCAAACTGTATCGGGATACCTATGGCTTTGACCCCGCAGTGCTGGAACTGGATGATGCCTATCTCTATGGCTGGTGGCAGAGTGAGAAATATTTTCAGAAGATAGCGGACAGGGTAAGGCAGGCCTTCCGGTTTTCAGAAGAAGGACTGAATGACAGGAATCAGAACTATCTGAATCGGATTCAGAATAGTGAATCGGTGGGTGTCCATCTTCGCCGGGGAGATTATCTGGAGGCGGATGAGCTTTATGGAGGAATCTGCACCGAGAAGTATTATGCGCTGGCTATCCAGAAAATGAGGCAGCAGCTGCCGGGCTGTGAATTTTTTCTTTTTACCAACGATCCGCTCTGGGCCAGAGAACATATGACAGGTGAAGGAATCACCATTGTGGAAGAAAATGATGAGGATCATGGCTATCTGGATATGTACCTGATGAGTCAGTGCAAGCACAATATTATTGCTAACAGCAGCTTTAGCTGGTGGGCCGCATGGCTGAATGAGAACCCGGAAAAGAGGATTATTGCTCCGGCCCGCTGGGTAAATGGCAGAGAAATGCCGGATATTTATACAAAAGAGATGGAGACTTGCATTTAGGCAGGGATTTTAGTACACTATTGGTATATATGCCTTGTGGCAGTATCAGTAGTGTATTTTCGTTTTAAGAACCATAAAATTGATGAAGAAAGGGCAGCAGATGATTGGAACCAAGCTATTAAAGGGACAGGGGCTGGGAAATGCTCTGTTCTGCTATGTTACCACCAGATGTCTTGCAAAACGGCAGGAAACGGAGTTTGCCATTCTGGGGAAAGAGGTCCTGGAAGGCATTGCCGGAAAAAATAATGGGCTGTATTTTATGAATCTGGATTTTGGGCTGCCGGCAAAAGAAGAAGAATTCCCCCGGGTCTATCATGAGCGGGAGGACAGGCTTTTTTTAGGAAACTCCCGTCACGACTGCCGTATAGGCTGCTACGTTACCGGAGCAGACCGGGAACTGTTTAAGGTGGAGGAAGGGACCTTAATCTATGGGAATATGCAGGCTGAGGAATACCTTTTGCCCTATCGGGAGGAAATAAAGCAGTGGCTTCAGGTAAAGCCGGAATATGAAAGTGATGAATTTACCCGGGATAACCTATGTGTGATTAATCTTCGGGGAGGGGAATACCAGGGAAGCCCGGAGCTGTTTCTTGGCCGCAGGTACTGGTTAAAGGGTATGGCCCATATGCGCTTACTGCGGCCGGACATGGAGTTTATGGTGGTAACGGACGATGTGGAGGCAGCAAGAAGGGTGCTGCCGGAGGTACCGGCCTTTCATTTTACTTTGGATAAGGATTATGTAACCATAAAAAATGCCCGTTATCTGCTTTTGTCCAATTCCTCCTTTGCTTTTTTTCCTGCACTGACCAGTGAAACGGTGAAGGAAATCATTGCTCCCAAATATTGGGCCAGACATAATGTGTCCAATGGCTACTGGGCGTCGGAGCAAAACATCTATTCCGGCTGGAAATACATGGACAGACGGGGAAAATTGTATACTGCCGAGGAATGCCGCCAGGAATTGGAAAAATATAAAAAGAAAAGCTTAAGATACAAAAGAGTGAACCAAAAGCCACAAGGCCTTGTGATGAAGCTGATGAGACTGGAAAGTGAACTGTTATATCGAGCTTCCCGGATAGTCCGGATGGCCGGCGGGGTAAAGCGGCGTATAAAAAGAATATTTACGCTTCGGAATGAGGATTAGTGTGAAAATTAAAAATTTTCACTTATTTATTTGAGCAGTAGAACAGGCAAGGCCTGTTCTATGCAAGGGGATTAGTATGGAAAGAATTAACGGGCGGCTGCAGCTTCCCATGGTAACCTTGTGTGCCATGACCAGTGTGCTGGTGCCGGAAACCATTAAGGCCATGGAATACAGCATGAGGGAAATTGATTTTGGGGCAGCGGTGATTATCACCCATAAGAAACCGAAACGGCTTCCTCAGGAGATTACCTATAAGCATATTGATGAACTGACGGATATTGACTGTTTTAACTACAAAACGGTGTATGAAATGGGAGATTATATTGATACAGAGTTTGCCCTGCTGGTACACTATGACGGCTTTGTGGTGAATCCCGATATGTGGAGAGATGAATTTCTGGACTATGATTATATTGGTTCTCCCTGGCCCCTGCCAAAGGAAGGGGACACCACCACCTACCGGGACATCTACGGAAATCTGTGCCGGGTGGGGAACAGCGTATCCATCCGCAGTAAGCGGCTGATGGATTTTCCCAGGCAGGCAGAAATTCCCTGGACCCCTCAAAAGGGTTGGTTTAATGAGGATGGCTTTATCTGCTGTCGCAACAAGCATCTGTTTGAGGAGGCGGGAATGCGGTTTGCTCCTCTGGAGCTGGCCATCTATTTCGGCCATGAAAACATGATACCGGAGATTGAAGGTAAGGGAATTCGGCCCTTTGTTTTTCATAAATGGATGGGCACCAATGCTAAGTACCCCGACTTTCGTCCTAAAAAACCCTTAAAAAAGCTGTGGACAAAAACCAAGATTTTTTTGTGGAAGCTGCTGCATGGCAAAGAGGAGCAGACCGACACAGCAAAAAAGAGGGAAGACAAGCAGGAGTGAAGAATGATATACGATTGCTTTCAATTTTTTAATGAACTGGATATTTTGTATCTGCGAATGAAAATCATGGACTCCATTGTGGACAGATTTGTAGTCAGTGAGGCAACCACCACCTTTTCGGGCCTCCCCAAGCCTCTGTATTTTCAGGAAAATAGGGAGATGTTTGGGGAATTTGAGGATAAAATTATCCACGTAGTGGTAGAGGACACCCCTGCGGGAGATACCCATGAAAGGGACACCTTTCAGAAAAATGCCGTAGGCAGAGGGCTGGCAGAGGCAAAGGATGAGGATATTATTATTTTCAGTGATTTAGACGAAATTCCCAACCCGGAAAAAATCAAGGAGATTTTACCCCATTTTCAGGAGGACAAGATTTATCATTTTGCGCAAAGGCTGTTTTACTGCTATCTGAATATGGAGGAAGTGTCCGGAGGCCTCCTGTCCTATGCGGGAGAATTTCCGGGAGTGGAAAAAAAGCAGTGGATTGGCAGTAAGATGTGCCGCTATAGGCTATTAAAGGAGCAGAACCTACAGTTGGGAGATTTGCGTTTCCCTCAGAGGAAGGAATGCGGAATCCGGGTGGCTGAGGGAGGCTGGCATTTTGGCTATATGGGAGGAAAAGGAGAGAGTGATATCCGCAAACGGGTACAGCAGAAGGTAATCTCCGCCGCCCATCAGGAATATAACAGCAATGAGGTACTAAATGATGTGGCAGACAGAATTAAGGACGGACAGGATATCTTTGGCAGACAGGCACAGTTTGTTCTGGGTACCATTGATGAAACCTACCCGGAATATATTCGTACCCATCAGAAGGAGCTGGCTCACTTGATTTTGCAGAAGGAATCGGAAGAAGAACGGATAAGACGCCACCGAAAGAGGAAGCTGCGCAAGGCTCTGGAAAAAGGAGTCAGAGGGGTGAAAAAGGTAGGAAGAATCGTTACCGGAAGAAAATAACCAAAATCGTCACAAGGAGGCAGCTATGGCTAAGGTATCCATATGTATACCCACCTATGAGAATCCTGAAGAAGTAAAACGACTGCTGGATTCCATTGCGAGGCAGACCTTTAAGGATGTGGAAATTATTATTACCGATGATTCCCGGGATAGTCGGATAGAGAACGATGTAAAAGCACTGCAGGCTGTGGCTCATGGGATAGGGGCAAAAATCAGCTATACCCATAATGAAAAGCCGCTGGGTCATATTTTTAACTGGAATGCTGCAATTTCCAAAGCCAGGGGTGAGTACGTGAAAATCATGTTCAGCGATGACTGGTTTACCTACCCTCACAGTCTTGAAAAGCTGGTGGATTTGCTGGAGGAAAATCCCCGGGCCTCACTTGCGTTTTGCGGCAGTCTGCAGGTATCTGATAAGGAGTCCTATGCCAGAAGGCCAACGGAAGAATATATAGCTGAGTTACGGAAGGATTACCGCTATTTGTTTATCAGTAATCAGATTGGTGCACCCAGCGATACCCTCTATCGGAATACCCAGGGAATTGGCTTTGATGAAAGGAGTAACTGGGCATCGGATGTTTTTCTCTATATGGAAATACTGAAAAACAATCCTGTGTTTGTCTACACCGATGAGCCTCTGATTTCCATTGGAATCCACGAGAATCAGTATACGGAAAGCTTCCATGCCACAGACCAGCGAATCTACAAGGACTATCAATACCTTTTTGAAAAATATAAGCTAAACGAAAGCGACCAGTGCAGGGAACATTTTTTAAAGCGGTATCTGATTCCCTTCTCCAAAGGACCAAAGGAAGCGAAAGAAAACGGGTATAGCCACAAAGAATACCTGAGAGCACTTTTGGCTTATTATGCAAAAGAGGTGCTTCCCTGCTATAAAAAGGCGATTCTTAAGAAAATAAAAGGAAAATCAGGCTGCTAAGGAGCAGAAGGAAAAGGAAAAAGAGAAGAATGAGAGACACGTTAGTAAAGCTGTTTAGTATTTTAAGCAAACGGCAAAAAAAGAATGTGGCAGGCATCGGCGTGATGATTCTGATTGGCGCCATGTTGGAGACCCTGGGTGTTTCCATGATTGTGCCTCTGGCCCAGGCGATTATGGATGCCCAGGCTCTGGAAGGAAATCCGTATGTGATTCTGGTGATGGACTGGCTGCAGCTTAAGGAAATGAGGCAGTTCGTTATTTTGCTGCTGTTTTTGGTGGTTGCCGTTTTTGTTTTAAAGAATGCCTATCTTCTGGTGATGAATTATGTGCAGGCCAAATTTGTAAACAATAACCAGTTTCTGACGGTAAATTATATGCTGGAGGAATATCTGAACCGCCCCTATGAGTTTTACCTTAATGCAGATATTCCTACGGTTTTCCGTACTGTGGACAGCGATGTACCGAAGGTCTTTACGGTGCTGATGGAATTTATTTCTCTGATGACGGAAATCGTAGTAGCTATCTTCCTTTGCGCGGTACTTCTGGTAGTAGACCCGGTGATGACCATTGTTATTGCGGGTATCCTGCTTTTTATGACGGTGTTGATTGTAAAGGTGGTAAAACCCAAGCTGAATGCTCTTGGACAGGAAAACCAGGCTATACAGGCAAGAATGGGAAAATGGAGAAATCAGTCGATTTTTGGGATTAAGGATGTGAAGGTGCTCCATAAGGAGCAGTACTTTGTGGATAATTTTTCTGTATATTCTAAAAAAGGAGCAGATTTAAACAGTAAATATGTGGTATTCAATAATGCCCCCAGACTGTTAATTGAAACGATCTGTATCTGCGGTCTGCTTTCCTATATGGCAATCAGTATTATTCTGGGAAAAGAGGTGAATGAACTGGCTACGCAGATTATGGCCTTTGCTGTTGCAGCCATCCGGCTTATGCCCAGTGTGAACCGAATTAACACCCACCTGACCAACATCGCCTTTTTCGCTCCCAGTGTAGACTATATCTATGAAAATGTGGATTTCAGAGACTATAAGGAAGAAAGAAAATTTGGCAGTACCAGAATAGAGGCCGGAGAGCCCATTGAGGTAAAGGATAGTATTCGTCTGAATCAGATTACCTACGCTTATCCCAATACTACAAAATTGATTTTGGATCAGGCAGATATGAATATCCCTATTGGCAGCTCTGTAGGAATCATCGGGCCCTCCGGTGCGGGTAAGACTACGGCAGTGGACATTCTGCTGGGACTGCTGGACAGTCAGGGAGGGAGTATTACCTGTGGAGGAAAAAATGTGATGGACAACTATGCCGACTGGCTGAGCCATATCGGCTATATTCCCCAGGTAATTTATCTCACCGATGATCCTATTCGGGATAATATTGCTTTTGGAGTGAATCGGGATGAAATTGACGATGAACGAATCTGGAAGGTGCTGGAGGAGGCACAGATGAAGGAATTTGTGGAGCAGCTTCCCCAAGGTCTGGACACTTCGGTAGGAGAGCGGGGAGTGCGGATTTCCGGGGGACAAAGGCAGCGTATCGGTATTGCCAGAGCCCTGTATCATAACCCGGAAATTCTGGTCTTTGATGAGGCTACCTCTGCTCTGGATACGGAAACGGAAACCGCCATTATGGAGGCTATCGATAAATTTCATGGCAGAAAAACCCTGATTATTATTGCACATCGTTTAAGAACTATCGAAAACTGTGATTTGGTTTATCGGGTAGAAAAGGGAAAGATTACCAGAACTACATTGGAGTAGAGGAGAACGGAGGTAAAAGGTGAAGGAAGCAGTCCTGAATACTTACTACAACCGCATATGGCAGGCCAGGGAAAGTAAGCTATGGCTTGGCCGGATATCGCAGATATCCTTTTATCTGGGGTTATTTATTGAATTAACCATTGTGATTCTGGATAAAAGTGCCTATATTATCCAGTATGAGGGGCAGTGGTTTCGGCTTACCTTCCTTCTTTTTGGAATCAGCCTGATTACGACACAGCACAGCCTTAGGGAATGGATATGGCTGTTTATCTTTGGCCTGCTGGGTGTGGTTTCTTATTATGCTACCGAGAGAAATGAAATTCTAAGGTTTGTGGTGTTCATCTGGGCCTGTGTGGGTAAGGACATGAAACGGGTTTTGAAGGTAACCTTCTGGTACACCGTTTTGGGCTGTGGGATTCTCATCTTGTTGTCTGTACTGGGCATCTATGGAACCCTGGCTCAGACAGCGGTATATCGAACCGAAATGGCCTTTACCCTGGGAGAGGCAGAAACACGTTACTGTTTTGGCATGGGCCATCCTAATGCCTTTCATTGTATGATGTTGGCCATAACCTGGCTGGGAGCCTATTGCTACCGGGAAAAAATAAAATGGTATGGGTATCTTTTGCTGGGGATAGCCCACGTCTTTCTTTATTTTTTTACCGGTTCCAGAACAAGTCTGATCATGGCGGTATGCTCTCTGCTTTTGATTGTTCTATTGAAATACATTAAGCCCTTACAAAAAAGTAAGTGGGTGTATGCGGCAGGAATTGCAGCAGTAGTCGGTGCGGTATTGTTCTCGGTTTTTATGGCAAAATACAGTGTACATCATCCACTGCTGGCTAAGCTGGACGGATTTGTATCCCAGAGAATTCTAAATCTATATTACGATACCAACAATCATGAGGGAATGCTGAGTACCTGGTCGCTGTGGTCGGTACCGGAAAACAGATACTTCTTCGACCTGGGGATTGTCCGTATATTCTATTGGTTTGGCATTATTCCCGGAGCCATCTGGTTTCTGGCACAGTGCAGGCTGCTTTGGTGCGGCTATGGAAAAAAAGACTATATGCTTTTGGCCATCGTAGTTTCCATCACCCTGTATTCCCTTTTTGAGGCTCATTATGTTTCCGACTATCTGGGGCGAAACTATATTTTTTTCTTTATGGGGATGTATCTGAAGGAAATGCTGGGCTCGGCCAGAGAAAAGGAGGGTGGAGAAATCGATGAGCATTCAGCCATTAGTTAGCGTAATTATTCCGGTCTATCAGGTGGAGCAATACTTGGGGAAATGTGTAACCAGCATTCTTCACCAGACCTATACTCGATTGGAGATTCTTTTGATTGATGATGGCTCTTTTGATAACAGCGGAAAACTGTGTGATGAATATGCTGCCCGGGATCAACGGGTCAAGGTTCTTCACCGGGAAAACGGCGGTTTAATGTCGGCCTGGATGGCGGGAGTGAAAATGGCCCGGGGAGAATATCTTACCTTCGTTGACAGTGATGACTGGGTGGAAGAAACCATGGTGGAAAAGCTGGCAGAGAAGCTGACAGGAAAGCCGGGTGAGATGGTCTGCAGTAATTATCTGATTGAAAAAAAGAACAGCTCCATTCCGGTCATCCAGTCCATGAAGCCCGGGGTATATGAACGTGAGGATATAGAAAAAGAGCTTTTTCCCTATCTTTTGGGACAGGAGAGAAGAAGAATCCACTGTTCCCGCGGCATGAAGCTGATTTCCAAAGAATTGATTCTGGAGAATATGAAGTATTGCAACACACAGCTTGGCATGGGGGAGGATATGAACATTACTCTGCCGGCCATTTTAGATGCCCGGCGAATCGTAATTGTAGAAGAAGGACTGTATTATCATTACCGTTTTGTAGAGGCTTCCATGAGCCATCGATATAACCCGGGGCTGTATGCCAATAACCGGCAGCTTAAGCAAACACTGGAGAAGATTCTGGAGGATAAGTCGACAAATAAGAAAGAAGAAAGGGAATGGAAGGCCAGGCTGAACCGGGAATACCTTTTTTTGTTTTTTTATGTGATGAAGAACGAGTTGCGGGCGCCGAAAAGAGAAATCTCCATGGAATTGGTGCAAAAATGCAGGGAAGTCAGAAACGAGTTGGGAGAAGAAAAGGTTCTGGTTCAAAGCAAGGCAAACAGGCTGCTATACTTTATTTATCGCCATCCCACTAAAGCAGCAATTGGATTTGGACGTTTGGTGATGAAAATTTTTGATCAAGGAACAGAACACTAAAGGTAAATGGGGATAGAAGGAGAGAGGCTGATGAAACAGGCTTTTTTGATTACTGCCTATGAGGATTTTGAATGGCTCAAAAGCATTGTGGAAATTTATGCAAAATGGGCAGACTGTTACATCCATGTAGATAAAAAAACGGTTATCCCCAAAGCGTTTCGGGAATGGGTCGCCGGAATGCCGGGAGTATATCTCTATTCCCGATACAGAATCAACTGGGGAAGCTATAAGCATATCAGTGCGATTCTTTTTCTGCTTAAGGAAGCCATGAAGGCGAATAAATATCAATATTTTCATCTTGTCAGTGCCAATTCCTTCGTCACCAGACCCATGAAGGAGGTACTGGATTATTTTGAACAGGATGCAGAGAAAATCTATCTGGAGATTATCGATTTGGATGAGGTGGATAAGGACAGGGTGATTGAACCCTGGTACATCTATTATCACTTTCTTCATCTATACAATAAACGCAGCAGTTTGGGCAACAATGTAGATTATTATTTTTGTAAAATACAAAAGCGATTGGGAATTTGCAGAAAGCTTCATTTTCGCTATAAGGGCCTGGTATATTGCCATTTACCGCTTGCGGCAGTGGAGTATGTTTTCCGGTTTATGAAAGACAATCCCGGCTATTTTCGCCGACTTAAGACCTGTAATATTGCAGAGGAATTTTTCTTCCAGAATATTCTGATGTACTCACCGTTAAAGGAGAGAATCTGTCCCTCACATCTGCTTTATGACAAATGGGATGCTAAAGGAGTGGCCTGCTTTCTGTCTGAGGAGGATTATCCGAAGCTAAAAAAGGATAAGTATCTGTTTGCCAGAAAATTTGGCCAAGGCAGCGGTTCTCTTTTTAAACGAATCTGTAGGGATATGGGAGAAAAAACAGAGGAGTCCGTTAGTGATTAGCATAATTGTTCCTGTTTATAACGCTGAAAATTATATAGAGGATTGTATAAACAGCATCCTGAGTCAAAGCTATAGGGACTGGGAGCTGCTATTAATTGACAATGGCTCCAAGGACAATAGCTTAGAGCTTTGTCAAAGGATGGCTGGGGGAGAGGAGAGAATCTGTGTATTTTCTCAGGAAGTGAATGGCGGGGTTTCTGCGGCCAGAAATCTGGGAATGGCTAAGGCCACAGGAGAATGGATTACCTTCATTGATGCAGACGACTGGGTGCAGCCTGATTTTCTGGAAAGACTGTTTGAAATCCGGGAAAAAAATCAGGCAGATATGGTAGTCTGTAGTTATCGAAAGAGCTATCCTAAAGACAGAGAAGCCTATCGGCAGACTGCTGTTCAAGAGATTGCAGCAGGTAAGGAAGGAAGGCAAAAGAAAGACTATCCCTCAATGCCGGAAAAGGAATATGGGTGGAGGGAGTATCTGGAAAACTATCTCTTAGCAGGAAACAGCCATTGTTGGGGAGTGCTTTATCGGAAAAAGCTGCTGCAGGGTATAGAATTTTTGCTCAATCTTTCCATCGGGGAAGATTTACTGTTTTTGATTGATGCGGCTCTGAAGGCTGAAAAAATTACAGTAACCGATTATCCGGGCTATTACTATTATATCAATACCCAGGGCGCCATGGAAAAGCCCTTTACGCCTTCCTATATGGATCAGATTACCTGCTGGCAGGAGGCACTGGGGAAACTGACAAAAGTATACCCCAAGCTGACCCATCGTGTGGAAAGCCATCTGCTGACTGCAGTCCTTTTGGTGGTGGGAAAGCTGGCCAGGCTTCCCAAAGAGGAACGAAGGAAATACGTAAGGCAGCAGGAATATTGCCTTACATTGGCCAGAGAGTACAGCAAAAAAAGGGAAGTGATTTCCTATTTGCCATCGGGATATCCTTTAAAGGTCAGGGTATACTGTTTTTTTCCCCGGATTTACCTGTGGGTCTATGGCAGATGGAAGAAGGTAAAATAGGGAACGTTCAAGTATTCGCAAAAAAGGGGAGTAGGAATTGGTTAAACAAGACAGTGCCATAGGAATAAGTAAGGAACAGGAAAAGGTGGTTTTGTATGCCCACGCAGGCAGTGGGAATCATGGCTGTGAGGCTCTTGCAAATACTCTTTGCAAGCTGATACAAAGACCCATAAGACTGGTAACCAACAGTGTTAAAGAGGATGAAAGCTATACCTTAAGGGGATTATGTGAAATTCAACCGGAGAGGAATATCCGGGCAAATAGAATCGCCCATATTTTCTACTATGGCTGGCGTATGGTGACTGGAGACAGGGAGTCTTTTCAACGCTACCGCTTTCGAAATGTACTGGGAAAAAATGCCTGCAAATGGAACATCTCCATAGGTGGAGATAATTATTGTTATGAGAATATGCTTAAGGACTTGATTCTGGCTAACAGTATGTTCAACCGCCGGGGAAGCAAGACCATTCTTTTAGGCTGCTCCATTGAGCCCCGGCTTTTGGAAGAGGAAGCTATCCGACAGGATATGAACCGATATACGGCTATTTTTGCCAGAGAATCCCTTACCTATGAGGCACTGAAAAAAGCGGGGATTAAATCCCGGCTCTACCTCTATCCTGATTCTGCCTTTACCCTGGATACTAAGAAGCTGCCTCTGCCTACAGGCTTTCAGAAGGGAAATACGGTGGGAATCAACATTAGCCCGATGATTGTAGAGAATGAGAAGGATTCCGGGATTACCATGAAAAATTATCGGGCATTAATCCGATATATTCTGGATCATACGGATATGAGTGTGGCACTGATTCCCCATGTGGTTTGGGAAAGAAATGATGACAGAAAAACGTTGGCAGAATTGTACAGCTATT
>JBJELR010000336.1:0-6585 GCA_051879255.1 Lachnospiraceae bacterium
TAAGATAATTTTTAACAGGAAAGTGTTCATGGGGGAAGGCAGGAAGTAGTTTCAGGTCTTCCCCCTGTGGCATCGAAAATGGCTAAATACTGCAGGCCACAAGGAATGGAGTGATAGAATGCTTAAATTTATAATCAAAAAGCTGCTTATGATGCTTCCTATGCTTCTTATAATCAGCTTTATCGTATTTTTTGGACTACAGATGACAGGAATTGATCCTATCAATTTTATGGTCAGTCCGGAAATGCTTTCTGCCAACAAGGAGAATGTTGATGCGCTGCGAGAATCGCTTGGATTAAATGAACCCTTGCTTATCCAGTATTTTCGTTGGCTGGGTAATTGTTTACGGGGAAATCTGGGTTATTCCTTTGACGGCTCCTCAATTTCCTCTGTTATTGCAGTAAGACTCCCCTATACCTTTGAGCTTGCGGGATATTCTCTGCTTTTTTCCTCCATCATCGGAATTGGGATTGGTATTATATCTGCGGTTCGGCAAAATGGAATTATCGATTATGTAGGACGGATTTTGGCCGTTCTTGGACAAGCGGTTCCACAGTTCCTTGTAGGAATCATTCTGATTCAGATTTTTTCCATTAAGCTGGGATGGTTCCCGGCAAGCAATCGTGTTAGTCCTGATGCAAAAAATGCACTGACAGATGCTTTTTTACATTTATTTCTTCCTGTATTAACCCTGACCATAGGGATGGTGGCTGTATTGATGCGTTATGCAAGAAATACAATGTTGGATGTGTTGAACAGTGATTATATTAAAACCGCTCGTTCTAAGGGAATACCGGAGTGGAAGGTATATTTAAAGCATGGCTTTCGGAATGCAATGAAGCCGGTTCTGGTCATTCTGGTATTTCGTATTCCCATGTTAGTGGGAGGATCTGTCGTCATTGAAAGTGTATTTTCTTATCCCGGAATAGGTCTGACTATGACCAATGCCATTGTATCAGGGGATTATCCTATGGTGCTGGTAACTACGCTGATTATTGCAGCGGCCATGTTGATTTGCTCCTTTATGGTGGATGTTTTGAATGCTTTATTGGATCCGAGAGTTCGTCTCGGAGAATAGGGAAGGAGGAGAATGGATGAGCCAATCAGTTGTAGGACTAAAAGAACAAAATAAGGATCAGGCTTCTTCCTTGTTAAAAAGGAATATACGTAAATTTATGAATAATAAGCTGGCTGTTCTGGGGCTGATTATTATTTTAGTCATTACTATAGCCTGTATTGTGGGCTTGCTCATGGGAGTGGATTATGCCACGCCGGTCTTGACGGATATGAAAAAGGCACCGGGAAAGGAGCATTTATTTGGAACGGATACCATTGGAAGGGATTTATTTTCCCGGGTACTTGTGGGCGGCTGTTACTCTATTCTTATAGGGGTCTTCTGTGCTGTAGTCAGTTCAATAATCGGTGCTGTACTTGGCGCGATAGCAGGGTATTTTGGTAAAAAAACAGATATGATTTTAATTCGTATTTCAGAAATTTTTCAGGCTTTTCCTCAGTTGGTTCTGGTAATGATGATTGTAGCCATTTTAAACAGACGAGGATTATCTAATCTACTGTTTATCTTTGCCCTGACCGGATGGATGACTACTTTTCGTATGGTTAGAAATGAATTTATGAGTCTTAAAAACGAAACCTATGTAAAGGTTTGTGAAGCCTTTGGAATGAGCAAACGGACAATTATGTTCAAGCAGATTCTTCCCAATGTGATGAGTCCGATTATTGTCTCCACAACAACAAATGTTGCTTTCTTCATTTTACAGGAGGCGGCACTCTCCTTTATTGGCCTTGGAGTATCGGATAGTACACCTACCTGGGGGAATATTTTAAATGCGGCAAAATCGGTATCGGTTGTTACCAATCAGTGGTGGATTTGGGTATTTCCGGGTCTGGCCATCAGTCTTTTTGTCTTAGCAATAAACTTTTTTGGCGATGGTTTGAGAGATGTTCTGGACGCAAAACAGCAGTAGGAGGGCAGCATGGATAACCGGGAAATTATTTTAAAAGTTGAAAAATTAAATACAACGTTTGTTTCAGATCAAAAAGAAATTAAAATTGTAAAGGATGTTTCCTTTCAGATGCGCAGGGGGACTACCCTGGCAGTTGTAGGGGAATCGGGCTGCGGAAAAAGCGTAACGATGAATTCTATTATGCGTTTTATGGGAAAAAATGCAATAGTAAATGCCCGGAATATCCAATACAATGCCCTTTGTGATGGGAAAGTGATGGAATATCATCTGGAAAAGATTAAAGAAGCCAATGGCTCTCAGATGCGGGCGCTGAGAGGACCGGAGCTGTCTATGGTTTTTCAGGATCCCATGTCCAGCCTGAATCCTGTCTATAAGGTTGGGGATCAAGTGGCAGAGGGACTGCTCTGGCACAATAAGGGCATGAAGAAGGCAGAAGCCAGACAAAGGGTATTGGAAATGTTTCAAAAATTGGGTATTCCTGATCCCAAGGAGCGTATTGACTGCTATCCTCACCAGTTTTCCGGTGGGATGAAGCAGAGGGTGGTGATTGCCATTGCCATGATCTGTAATCCAAAGCTGATTATCTGTGATGAACCCACAACAGCATTAGACGTTACCATCCAGGCACAGATTATGGAATTGCTTAAGGAACTTCAGGTAAAAGAGGGGAAATCTATTATTCTGATTACCCACAATATGGGCTTGGTTGCAGAGATGGCCGATGAGGTCTGTGTCATGTATATGGGCCGAATTGTGGAGTTTGGCAGCCTTGAGGATTTGTTTGACCGTACCAGTCATCCTTATACCAGGGCTCTCCTGCGAAGTGTACCGGTACTTGGGCTGGGAGAAGGCAGAAAACTGGAAACGATTCCCGGAGTCACACCAAACCCGGCAGATTTAGGAGAGGGCTGCGAATTTGCGGACCGCTGTCAGGAGTGTATGGAAAGATGTCATAAAGGACAAATCCCCATGTTTGAAATTGCACCGGGACATCGGGTACGCTGTCTGAAATTTGATTCCTATCCGGAGGTAGATTGAAATGAGCACAGAAAAGAAAGAGGTAATCTTTAAGATTCAGAATCTGCAGACATGGTTTCCCATTACTAAGGGATTTCGAAAAAGGATAGTGGGTTATGTGAAAGCAGTAGATGATGTGAGTCTGGATATTTACCGGGGAGAAACCCTGGGCATTGTAGGTGAATCAGGATGTGGAAAATCCACATTTGGAAAGAATATGATGATGCTTGAGAGACCAACCGGAGGGCAGGTATTATTTAACGACGGAGAAGGTGGTAGGGATATCACGCAGTTTAATCGGGAGGAAATGTTTGCCTTTCGAAAAAAAGTCCAAATGGTGTTTCAGGATCCCTATTCTGCGCTGAATCCACAGAAAAAGATATATGAAGCCTTTGAAGAACCACTAAAGACTCATGGTATTACGTCCAGAGAGGAAAGGGAGAAAATCATGCAGCGGGTCCTGGAAATGGTCAATATCCAGCCTGATTATCTGATGCGTTATCCTCATGAGTTTTCCGGTGGGCAGCGTCAGAGACTGTGTATTGCCAGAGCATTGGAGGTAATGCCGGAGGTATTAATCTGTGATGAACCGGTTTCCGCACTGGATGTATCGATTCAGGCACAGGTGCTGAACCTAATGAAAGAAATTCAGAAGGAGCTAAAGCTTACCTATCTGTTTATTGCCCATGATTTATCTGTTGTACAGTATATGTCTGATCGGATTATGGTCATGTATCTGGGGAAAATTGTGGAAGTGGCAGATTCCAGGACACTTTATGAAAAACCGCTGCATCCTTATACCAGAGCCTTGCTGTCGGCAATTCCGATTCCGGATATCCATGGGGTGAGAAAGAGACAGATTCTGGAAGGAGAGGTTCCCAGTCCGATTCATAAGCCTGCAGGGTGTGCATTTCATAATCGATGCCCTCATTGCATGGATGTTTGCAAAACGACCGACCCTAAGCTGCAGCACTATGGGGAGGAAGAACAGCAGGTGGCTTGTCATCTCTATCAGAATGGAGGGAAAGGGAAGCAATGAATTTGACAAAATATCTGATGCTTGATCGAAGACTGTTGAATCCACAGGCCATGGAAAATGTCGGATTACAGGTAGTCCCTCCGAAAAAGGATATTTTACATAATCCTCTTTTTGTTCAGGATCAGCCATGGGAGATCCGTATTGATAATGGATATCCCAATGTAATCTATGACAAGGGGGAGGGACTTTTCCGTTGCTATTATACGCTGTTTACAGAAGACTTAGATACAGAGAAAACTACACCTGAGGAGAGAGTAGCCAGAGCCTATCTGCCAAGGACAGATCGGATAACCTCTTTGGCTTATGCGGAAAGTAAGGATGGTATTCATTGGATAAAGCCAAAGTTAGACCGGGTAGAGTGGAGGGGAAATAAGAAAAATAATCTGCTTTTTCCCTATGCTCATGGTACTGGGGTTATGCTGGATTTCCATGAGACTGATCCGAAGAAAAAGTATAAGCTGGTAACCAAGGTGGAAATCCCGGGACAGGAAACATTTATGGCAGTGGCCTTTTCTCCCGATGGAAAAGACTGGTCTCAGCTAATTCCCTGGCCGGAGTATAATCCCCCTGCAGATAGTCATAATCTGCCCTTTTGGAATGAAAAGGAGAGGTGCTATATGCTTCTTTCCAGAGTATGGAGGGATGGAATCAGAATTACCACTATAAGTCGAAGCCGGGATTTTTTACATTGGAGTGAGCCAAAGGAGGCACTTCGGGGATATGGATTTGAACAACAGATTTACTCTATGCCGGTTTTTTATTGGGAAGGACTTTACCTGGGAATAGCCTCATTGATTCACGAAGGGGATCGGAAGGAAGAAAACTTTGATACGGTGGACTGCCAGCTTACCTGGTCGGTAGATGCCGAACATTTTGATTTTGTGGCTCCGGGGCAATATTTGATTCCCAGAGGAAAGGGGCATTATCCAACGGGAAAATTTGACTGTGGATGTATTTATGCCTCACCGCCCCTAACTGATGGGGAAGGAAATTTGTGGCTCTATTATATGGGAGGCAATGGCCGGCATACGAATTTCAGAGAGTCTTCTCTGGCAAGAGCACAGTGGTTACCGGACCGATTTGCAGCCCTGTTTCCTCGAAGAAAAGATGAGGAAAGTCTGCTGACTACCAATAAGCTTCGGTTTACAGGAAATCGTTTGGAGGTACTGGCAGAGGCTTTGGAGCCGGAAAAGCCGATATTACTTGAGGCACAGGTACATGAGATTTGGACTGGGGCACCTTTGAAAGGTTGCACCTTTGCAGAAAGCTATCTGGAAGAAACAAAGGGCTGGATAAGTATTAGCTGGAGAAAAAGCCTGCAAGAGCTGAAAGGGAGAAGTGGCTGCTTAAAATTGAGGTTTAAAAATCTTAGCGTGTTTGCTCTTAGGGGAGAAATTTCCATGGATGGACATCGTCTATGGGAGGGGGCTGATATAAGTCTGGAAAATAAATCTGGAAAATAAAAGCTGAAAGCATCTTGACGGAGAAGGAAAACTATGCTATTCTACTCTAGGCTGTAAAACAGCAAGACGTAGAAAGCAGAGTATCCACTCTCACCCTGCGGCGATTGGGCTTGCAGGTGTTAATAGTCTTACAGGTGATTTTAGTGATCTATGTAGATTTTTGTGGATAGTCTGTGACTATCCACTTTTTATTTATTTTGTTTTCTTATGGAGGGTAAAACGATTAGCGAATTAATGATTAACGAACAAATCAGAGACAGAGAAGTACGTGTAATTGGTGCAGATGGTGAGCAGTTGGGTATTATGTCCCTGGCAGAGGCTATGAGGGCTGCAGAGGAGGCAGGACTTGACCTGGTTAAGATTGCACCTACGGCCAAGCCGCCGGTTTGTAAAATCGTGGATTACGGGAAGTATCGTTATGAACTTGCCAGAAAAGAGAAGGAAGCTAAGAAGAAACAGAGAACTATTGAGGTGAAGGAGATTCGTCTGTCTCCCAACATCGATACGAATGATTTGAATACAAAGATTAATGCAGCCAGAAAGTTTCTTTCCAAAGGGGATCGGGTAAAGATTACTCTCCGCTTCAGAGGAAGAGAGATGGCGCATATGGCCAACAGCAAGCATATTCTGGATGATTTTGCCCAGGCTCTGGCGGATATCAGTGTGATGGAGAAGGCACCCAAGGTGGAAGGACGTGCAATGACCATGTTTTTGACCGAAAAGCGTTAGGCTTTGGCGGTTAAAATAGATTGAAAACTTATGTATAGGAGGATATAAATATGCCCAAGATTAAGACAAGCAGTGCAGCAGCAAAGCGTTTTAAGGTAACAGGAACAGGTAAATTAAAAAGAAGCAAAGCTTATAAAAGCCATATCTTAACAAAGAAAACCACTAAGAGAAAGAGAGATCTCAGGAAAGCAGCTATGACTGATGCTAGCAACGTTAAGAATATGAAGAAGATTTTACCATATTTATAAGTCGTAGATTGAGGAGGAATAAGAAATGGCAAGAATTAAAGGCGGATTAAACGCTAAAAAGAAACATAACAGAGTATTAAAGCTTGCAAAGGGCTATAGAGGTG
>JBJELR010000337.1:0-6442 GCA_051879255.1 Lachnospiraceae bacterium
CCACGATGCGGTGATCTGCAAAGGGAACTCTTGCCTCCAGGCCATTGTACATACTGGTTCTGTCCATTCTGTCCAGTAAGGTTACCATGAACCAGCGCAGATTCAGCCAAGCAATTTCCCGACGGCGTTTTTCTGTGGGAGATTCTCCGGGTAGAAGGGGAGTCTCCTGGATGGTTTTTTCGTAGGCAGCATGGGCATATTCCTCCAAAGGAAGGCTGGCCTGTAAATCCTGTGTCAAAAGAGCACTTCGAAAGTCCATGTCCATAGACCAGGGAAAGGCAGCAGTTTGAAAAGCCTTTTTGCTATGAAACCAGGGATAACCACCAAAAATTTCATCTGCACATTCTCCCGTAAGGGTTACGGTATTATACTGCTTTACCCGTTCGCAAAAGTACAGCATGGAGGATTCCACATCTGCCATGCAGGGTAAATCCCTTGCTTCTACTGCCTTGTATAAGTAGTTAAGCTGCTGCTCATTGCTACACTCTAAAAACAGATGGTTGGTGTGAGAAAAAGCCACCATCTGCTCTACATAGGGGCGATCTTCGCTGGGCTGAAAAGAATTGGCCTGAAAATATTGGTGATTATCTACGAAGTCAAAGGAGAAGGTAGTTAAGATCTTGCCTTCCTGTTTAAGCTTATTAGCGCAGATTGCCGTAATCAGACTGCTATCTATCCCACCGGAAAGAAAGGTACTGATGGGGATATCAGAAAGCATCTGCTTCGTAATGGCATCTTCCAAAAGCCAGGCGGTTTTTTCCACCGTTTCCGAGAAGGAATCCTCATGAGGACAGCTTTCCAGCTTCCAGTAGGCCCGGGTTTTAAGGCCGCCTGGGCCATAAGAGAGGAGATGGCCGGGAAGAAGCTCTTTAATATCCTTAAACACACCCTTTCCATAGCTTTTGGCAGGACCCAGAGCGAAAATTTCACATAGTCCATCCTGGTCCAGTATGGGATCAACTCCAGGGTAAGTAAATAGTCCTTTTGGTTCAGAGGAAAAGACCAGAGTCTCCCCCTGGAAGGTATAGAACAATGGCTTTACGCCCAGTCTGTCACGAAAAAGATGGATTTTTCCACTGGCAGAATCCCATAAGGCAATGGCAAAGATACCGTTCAGCTTTTGTATATAGTCCGGGCCATGGCGCATATAGCCGGATAGAATGACCTCTGTATCACTGGTGGTAGAAAAATCTGCTCCTTGAGCCAGCAGTTCTTTTTTCAATTCCTTCATATTGTAGATTTCCCCATTAAAAACAATGGTACATTCCCGCCCCTGCTCCTTTTTGACCATGGGCTGCTGTCCGGTCAGCAGATCGATAATTTTTAAACGTACATGACTGAGACCGCAGAGAGGACCCAAAAAAGTCCCCTCATCATCCGGTCCCCGGTGCTTCAGCACCCGATTCATCTTGGACAGGATATTCTGCCATTTTTGTACCTCTGTGGTGTAGTCCCCATTGGGGTGATAGAAACCGGCAATTCCGCACATACTGACCTCCCCTATTCTTTACAAAGCACAGGCTGCAGTTGTCTGCCTTCCAAAGCTGCCTCCAAAGCAGGAATGAGAAGATGGGTGGAAGAAATCATGGAATTTGGTTTCCCCTCAGGGTCATCCTGGCCAAAAGGAATGAAGTAGATGTTTTTCGCATTCATCAGAAGGCCGATGTTTTTCATATTCATTCCCAGGGCATCATTGGTAGAAAGAGAAATCAATAGGGGACGATTGTTACGCAGATGTGCCTTGGCTGCCATGAGTACAGGACTATCCGTAATTCCGTTGGCAAGCTTGGCAAGGGTGTTACCGGTACAGGGCAGGATGACCAGAATATCCAAAAGCTTCTTAGGTCCTATAGGCTCTGCTGCCTCAATGGTATTTAAGGGTGTCTGTCCGGTAATCTCTTTAGCCCTGCTTAAAAAATCCTCTGCCTTCCCAAATCGATTATTGCTGTTTGCGGCTATAGTGGAGAAAATAGGCTGGATAATGGCTCCCTCATCAGACAGTTTCTCCAGTTCACTAAATCCTTTTTCATAGGTGCAAAAAGAGCCCGTAAAGGCTATTCCGATACGCTTTCCTGTTAAAGACATCCAAATTACTCCTTTAGCATAGTTTCAATAGTTTCCTTGATTGCCCGGGCAGAAGATGCAGGTGCATACTTTCCCGGAAGGCCTGAGGCCAAAATGGCAGAAAGCTGTAGCTGCTTAGCGGTAGTAAAATCCACTCCACCGGGGGCAGAGGCAATGTCAATGATGGTAACCTGGGGCTTCATTTTTTTTAGTAAAGGGGCAGTTAATACAAGGGCAGGAATGGTATTAAAGATAAAATCATAGTCCATAACCCGATCTTCCAATGCCTCCAGTCCATCCACATGGGTTGCCGTTAATGCGGCCTGAGACTGCTCCAGAGGATTCCTGGTGATAATATCCAGATGGCAGGACATTCCTTTTAGATAATGGGCAAGAGTACTGCCACATTTTCCATAGCCCAGAATAAGGCAGCGGCTTTTATGCAGATTTATAGGGCTTGTGGAAATAGCCTCACAGATTGCGCCTTCGGCAGTTGCCAGAGTATTGAAGTAAGAGAGGGAGGGAACCTCCATCAGGTCATAAACATTTATGCCTTTTTTTTCTGCAGCTTCCTTAAATTCAGACGGGATAGCCCCGGCAAAAAAAAGCTGACCTGAATGAAGCATGGTAAGAAGCTTTTCAAGGGTAGGTCCATCGGCCGGCTTCTTTTGATTGAGATGTATGCCGTCTGCCGAAAGAGGAATAGGGCAGACAATTCGGGAGGATAAGGCACAGGCTTCCTGCAGTGAGGCTGCACTCGTGAGACAGGCCTTGGGAGAACAATGCCCCTCGGTGGGGGAAGAAGAAAGGGCATAGTAACAGATTTTGCGGGATGAGTCTGCCAGCGCTTCTGCCAGATATACCTGTCGCATATCTCCACCGATAAGGGCATAATCATAAAGTTGCTCTTGCATGGAAAACTCCTGAAAGGTCAGTTACTTTATGCT
This sequence comes from Lachnospiraceae bacterium, assembly GCA_051879255.1. Classification (GTDB taxonomy): domain Bacteria; phylum Bacillota; class Clostridia; order Lachnospirales; family Lachnospiraceae; genus SFDP01. The sequence goes on from JBJELR010000337.1 coordinate 3,012, forward strand.
ATGCAAGAGGAGAGAAGATGTGTCAATAAAAAATCTAAACAAGGCCCATGCACCATTCCACCCCAATAGCCACAAGAACTACCAGCGCAGAGATAATGAAGCCATGAATCATTGGCCGTACACCGGATTTGCGCATTTCTCCAAGGCCGGTACCCAGGCCGATGGCAGCCAGAGAAGAAACCATAAAGAACTTGCTGGCAGTTTTGGTAAGCTGAGAGAGTTGAACGGGAATCAGACCAAAGCTGTTTACCAGAGCAAGCAGTAAAAAGCCCAGGATAAACCAGGGGAAAAGAGGAAGAAAACGGACCTTGGACTGGACCGAGGAAGCTTTGTCATTGGCTAAAGCAGCTTTTTTCTTAATATTTACCTCGATTAGGGCAAAAATGATAACTGCAGGAATGATACTTAGGGTTCTGGTCAGCTTTACCATGGTGGCAAAATCTCCGGCGGCTTCAGAAAAAGCATAGCCGGCAGCCACTACACTGGAGGTATCATTGATGGCAGTGCCGGACCAAAGACCATAGGCCATATCGCTTAGTCTCATGGCCCTTCCCATAAAGGGGAAAAGAAGAATCATTGCCATATCGAAAAGGAAGGTGGCAGACATGGCATAGGCGATGTCATTGTCAGTAGCATCAATGGCAGGAGCTATGGCAGCAATGGCAGAGCCTCCACATATACCTGTACCGGCAGAAATCAGGTTGGACAGCTTCCAGTTCAGTCCCAATGCCCTGCCGATAAAATATCCTCCTCCAAAGCAGGTCAGCAGGGTGAACAGCATAACCATTAAAGACAGACGGCCTACCCGTAAAATGGTACCAAGCTCTAAAGAAGCACCGAGAAGAATAATGGCCAGCTTCAGGATTTTTTTGGAAGTAAAGGTCAGGCCGGGTCTGACCTTTTGGGAAAGAGGGAAAAAATGATTAATCAGGATGCCCAGAAAAAGGGCAATGACGGATGCTCCAATGAGATGGATGGGAAGCAGGTTTTCAATGGTTATTGCAGCTATGGCCAAAAAAATGGCAAGCAGAAAGCCGGGAATTATTTTCTGAAAAGTATTTAACATCATGATTCCTCCTTTATACTGGGTATTAGTATTTGCTTAAAAAACTGATTTTAACAAAGGATTAATCAGTTATTTTATTCTGCTTGATTATGCCATAAAAAATAAATAAAATAAAATGATAAATAATGATAATTCAATAAGTAAATTTTATTGAATCAAATAAGAAAGGAACTGTCTATGCTGGACTATCGCATCAAAACATTTTTGACCCTTTGTGAAACCATGAATTATCGGCAGGCAGCGGAGCTTTTGCACATTACACAGCCGGCAGTGACCCAGCAAATCCAGTGGCTGGAGAAGGATTACGGCTGTTCCCTGTTCTCTTATGAGGGAAGAAAGCTGAGAAAAACCCCAAAAGCAGTGCTCTTGGAGAAAACGGCGAGAGCAATGAGCTATCAGGAAAAGGAGCTTAGACGCTCGTTGGAAAGGAAGGAAAGAATAGAGCTGGCTATGGGAGCCACAAAAACCATAGGAGAATTTGTTTTGGGAAATCATCTCTCCCGTTTTTTAAAGGAACCGCAGCATCAAATACAGGTAGAGGTGGATAATACCAAGACCATCCTGGAGAAGGTAGAGAGGGGAATACTGGATTTTGCACTGATTGAAGGGTATTTTGACCGGGAAAACTATGGCAGCAGCCTTTATCGCAGAGAAGCTTTTCAGGGAATTTGCTCGTCAAAATCTGTATTGGCTGGGCGGCAGGTGGAGGTGGAAGAAATTCTTTCCTGTTCCCTGCTGGTGAGAGAGCAGGGGAGCGGAACCAGAAAAGTTCTTGAACAGCTTTTAGAAAAGGATAATTTTTCTCTGGATAGCTTTTACCGCCAGTCTACGATAAGTAATTTTGGGCTTATGCTGGAACTGGTTGAAAAGGATTTGGGAATAACCTTTGCCTATGAAGCAGTAAAGCGGCGCAGACAGGAATTGTCCTGCTTTCGTGTAAAGGGATGGGAAACTGTCCGGGAGTTTAATTATGTCTATCTGCCGAAAACAGAAGCCGTAAAAAAGGTGGAGTATTTTCATCAATATTCGGGATAGCGTGAGAGAAACTTCTATGCTATAATAGTCCATATGATTTACTTTTAGCCGTTATACTGCGAATAGCTTTATTCTGCAGCCGGCAAAAGACTGAGCAAGGAGGGGAAGGATGCTTAAGGGAAGAACCATACTTCTGGGAGTGAGCGGCAGTATTGCAGCCTACAAAACAGCATCTCTGGCCAGTGCTTTAAAAAAGCTTGGGGCCGATGTACATGTGTTGATGACACGAAATGCGACCAACTTCATCCATCCCATTACCTTTGAATCCCTGACCGCAAATAAGTGCCTGGTGGATACCTTTGACCGAAATTTTCCGTTTCAGGTGGAGCATATCTCTATTGCCAAAAGAGCAGAGCTTGTCATGCTTGCACCTGCCAGTGCCAATGTCATAGGCAAGCTGGCCCATGGTATAGCAGACGATATGCTGACCACTACGCTGCTGGCCTGCCAGTGCCCGGTTTTCCTTTCACCGGCGATGAATACCCGGATGTTTGAAAACCCAATAGTGCAGAATAATATTCAGATATTGAAGGAATATGGATACAGATTAATTGAACCTAAAGCAGGGTATCTGGCCTGTGGAGATACGGGACAGGGGAAAATGCCGGAGCCGGAGGTACTGCTTGAGTATATCCTTCAGGAATTGGCCTTTGAAAAGGATTTGCAGGGTAAAAAAATCCTGATTACTGCAGGCCCTACCAGGGAGGCCATAGATCCGGTAAGATACATTACCAACCACTCCTCGGGGAAGATGGGCTATGCGTTAGCCCAAAGAGCCTCCATGCGGGGAGCAGAGGTTACACTGATAAGCGGCCCCACCAGCCTTAAGCCCTGGCCCTTCGTAAAGGCAGTGGAGACCACCTCAGCCAGAGAGATGTTTGAGGCAGTTACTGCCGTAAGTGACAGTCAGGATATCATCATCAAGGCGGCAGCAGTGGCGGATTACCGTCCGGCCCGGGTGAGCAGCCACAAGATGAAGAAAAAAGAGGAGCAGCTCTTTCTTGAGCTGGAGCGAACAGACGACATTTTACAATATTTAGGTGACCATAAGAAAAAGGGTCAGCTTCTCTGTGGTTTTGCCATGGAAACAGAAAATTTAATCAGTAATTCCAGAGTCAAATTAACGAAAAAAAATCTGGACATGATTGCCGCCAACAATCTGCGGGTAGAGGGAGCCGGATTCCAGACAGACACCAATGTATTGACTCTGATTACACAGAATGAGGAAGTATCACTTGAAAAAATGAGCAAAGAGGATGCAGCCGGAATCATTCTGGATAAACTATTATCCCTGTAAAAATGTATTGTATCCCTATGGGAACGATACATT
>JBJELR010000338.1:0-6421 GCA_051879255.1 Lachnospiraceae bacterium
TATATAGCCAGTTCCTTTCCTTTCTGCTGCAGTTTTTCCAAACGTTCTCCATATTGAATAAAAAGAAAAATCAGGGAAAAGACATTCACCATGAAAAAGAGAAAGCAGGTGAAAGAAAGGGACGCCTCCAGAGTCATAGATGCTTTCATTCCACAAGGAGCAAAACGGGATGCTTTTTGGGAATAGTTCAAATAGCAACGTATAGGGGAATACGTACGATTTTTGCCATAAGGATTAAGTTCTTGTCTTCGTAAAATAGGGGGTCTATCTTCACGATTTGTCTGGAGAGAAGCTTTTGTGTCTTGTTGAAAGGTTTCTGTTTTTATCCCAAAAAGCATCCTGTTTTACTCCTCCTTTCCTGTTCTATGCATGGAGATTGTACTTTCTTATTTTAGTAAGAAAAAACTCTGGTAATGTCATAGCTGTATCCATAGCTGCTGCTTATATTGGCTTTGGCTCTGACTGCTTCTATGCACCCATCCATTTGAAAATACTCATTTCCCGGTGTCAGCCGGATATCCATTTCACAAATATCCATAAAATTCACCAGCACTTTTTCTTCCCCCTTCATGTATAAGAATACTTCCAAAAAATCCCTATAATCCATACCTTGATCCGTACTATTGTAGTGATCCAGATGGGCAGTAAAATTAACCAAATGCAGCAAAGAAGTATTCCAGTTACTATCATTTTTCGTCCAGGGAACCTTGTTTCCATCCAATAGAATCCGAATATCCTGCACACTCTCTGCATAGCCCCAGGCAAACAGGATGGCCAGCTTGACAGGTTCTATCAGTTCCGGCATAAACACCAGACTGCTGATAACCGTTGCCAGAGTTTCCGCCTGTGTCTGTTTCTCCTGGCTGGAAAACAGATACAGGGTATTGACTACCTGACGGATATGTAAAATATCCTCCAGTACCTTACGCAGATTCTCATCATCTCTGCTTTGTCCCTTTAACAGATACTCCAGTTGATAGGCTAATACTCCTTTCTCAAGAGTGTTTCCATAATAACCACATTTTTCAAATAGATATTCCTGTAAAAAAACTCTGTCTGCCGCCTGTTCCAACAGACCTTCCTGGGCTTCCAGCTTCCCCATGCCTTTCAGCGGCTGCCGATGACTAAAGTAATATTGGGGATGAATTTGAACAGAAGAAACACTAACCTCAGAGGGAAGTGCCATCTGCAGAATGCCTGCTCCTCTGGTTCCTCTAACATAATCTGCAGGATTATCTATGGAAATTTCTACTTCTTTATTCTGCTGTTCTTCTGCCAAATGCCTTCTCTTATTTTCCAGTAGTTCATCTATCTCCCTGTGTGCCTGGTCCCATCTGGCATTGATTTCATCACTGCTCATGGAACCAGACTGAATGAGATTAAAATTTTTTGCCGCATCTTCCACCAGACTAATTCCTTTTTTACTTTTGATATAGTCTGCCATCTGCCGCTTCAGCACCTGTCCCTGGCCGTCCGATGGTCTCAGATAAGCCTCAAGACTAACACTATCACACCTTAGCCCGGTCAAATCCCTAAATGCGGTAAAGCCGGCAATTTCTTTTTTGAAATTTTGATTCAGGTAATATTGAAGATGTTCCTCCAGCAAATCGATATCCGGTGGGCCCTCTCCATAAGTGGTATCAATATAAAACAGATCATACTGCTCTAAAAGCTGCCGGTTATATTCCCCAAAAACGGAGTATAGCCCTATATCCATTACCCCTTCTGTCTCCAGCCGGATCGTCTGTAGCCTTACCCCTTCAATTACCGTAAAGATCAGGGACAGCATTACCCCCAAGGTAAGGGCAAGATAGAGGGTAATGTAGCCGCCTTCCCTTCTTTCCATCAGACCGATTTTGCCTGTCTGGTTATTTTTTCAAAAATTGCTTCCACCAGAGAGGTTAGCTGGTCCTTAAAAATAATTACTAAACTGATCAGTACTACGATGATTAAAATAATCTCTACCGTTCCCATTCCATCTTCTTTACGCAAAAAATCTTTCCATGTTTTTAACATATCTTCCTCTCTTTCCGCTGCTTTGGCAGCATGATCATCCTTTTTCCTACAGTTGAAAGGAAAAGCAGGCAGGTACAATGATTAAAATCATTACCATTCCCAGCATCAGCATCATAGGAAACAATAGTTTTGTTCCTGCTTCCTCTCCTTTTCGTTTAATCTGGTTTTTTTGTTCCTCGTTAGCCCTCCAGCTTTCCTGCCTTAGAGTATCCGGCAGGTTGGCTGCACCCCTTTGAACATTTTGAATCAATAGTGTGGACAGCTTTCGGTAAAGGGGAAGTCCACATCGTTTCCCGAAAAGCTCATATGCCTCTATTTCTCCCATCCCATTTTCCATTCGGTGGCAGATATAGTTAAGCTCCTGGTACAAAAATTGGGGTTCTCTGTCTCTCTTACTTTTTTGTCTATAATCCTTAAGAATTCTGTATAATGCTCCCTTAACGGTCATTCCTGCCTCCATCAGGAGTGTGAGCTTACTGACAAATTCAGGATACCTGGCCTGTAAATGTCTGTCCCGTCCTTCTGCCTGTCTATGTATCTCCTTATCCTTTTCCTTCCAGATAACTGCCAGGATAACCGGAAATAACAGCACCGGGAGGAATGCACCTTTATTCATCGGATAGCGCCAGCTTAGTTCTTTTCCTTCCTCTGAAAGAGGAAGCTGAAAAATCTCCTCCCCTCGGCTCTCCTTCTCCTTTATCTGAATTTTTTGAGATAGGGTTTGCAGAAAAGAATGCTCTTCTGCTTCCTCTTTCTCCACTACCTGTACAAAAAAATGATGTTCCCGTTTCCATTCTCCATATTCCATCGTTACGGTAAGCTCCACAATTTCTCCTATGGTCGAAAGCTCCTCCGGGGCACTTTCCATCCCCCGGCTATCCTCCCTTCTTACTTTACCCTGACTGTCGATAATACTGCTGTTGCTGCTTTTCCAGCTTAGGAAAAGAGGATAGCCCTCCACCTCCTGAGGCAAAATTAAATCCTTGCTCACTCGATCCACACTTTCGTTTTCCCCTAAAATCATTTCCGGCAGTATTTCCTCCAACCGATTAAAATAGGCATTAATTTCTTCTTCACTGTATTCTTTTTCTCCTACAGTGACCGTAATGGTCTGCCACTCCTCCCTTTCTCGTTGTACCTTAAGCTCCATCTCTTTTGCACCCTTTCCATAGGAATTACGCTCTATGGTACTTCCCTCTGCCAGTTTTCCCTGCTGAAAAACCTGATAAAGGAAAAGTGCTGTAAGAAGGCTCCCGGACAGAAAAAGCAGCAGCATATCCTTTTTCTTCTTTTTATAGTAGTTTTCTACCAATAGCTTCTGATTCTGTCCTACATATAGTCTGGCAAAGTCCTTTTCAATCTGTCTTTTTCCCATGGCTTTCTCCTTCCAATGTGTTCATTCTATCCCTCATTCCGAAGCGTTTAAGCTGAGGAACGCGAGCCAAATTTCAGATTCGGCTCTGCGATCTATCCCCTTACTTTTAAATGGAAATATCCGTAATTTTCTCTATCCAAACTACTGCTGCACAATAGAGAAGCAGACAGACAGTCATCACCAGAATCCCTGTCAGGTTATGGTACAAAGGGGTGAAATATCCTCTTGTCGTTAAATCAATATAGAATAGAAGTAAGAAGGGAATGAGACACATTATCCGGCTTTCCATTTTTCTGGCATGAATCAGAGTATGGATTTCTTCCTTGATTTCCGCTTTTTCCTGAATAATGTCCACTGTTCTTTTCATCATATCCTGCCATCTTCCTCCTGTTCTTTTTGCAATGGAAAAAACTTGTGCAAACTCCTGAATTTCCCCTCCCGGGCAACGGTTGCCCAGATTAAGAAGCAGTTGTTCCAGAGGGATTCCGTTATTCATTCCTTTTCGGATAACCATCAACTCTCTTACCATATCCGAAGAATTTCCGAACAGATTTACAATATCCTTATGGCATTCCAGAAAAGCATTTTCTATGGAATAGCCTGCCTGAAGATTAATATTCACACTAAGCAAGGTTTCACGAAATTCCTTTTCCAGCTGTTCACCACGTTTCTTAATCCGTCTGCGCTTTTTTTCCCTTCGGTAGAAATACAGCATTGGCATAAACAGAAAAAAAGCATAGATACTTCGGTAAAAAAAGTAAGCAAAGACTGCCAGTATTCCCAGGCCTTCCAGTATACATTCAAGCTCCTCCCGAAAGGAAAAGCTATACCTGTCATAATCGGTCAACCCCTGTTTAACAGGCCTATGGATAGGAAATACCTGCACTTTCCATTTTGTAGCGGTTAATAAGCTGCCCAACCTTTACCAATCCTCCTTTAAGTCTTTCTTCCTTCAGTGAATTCATTTCCTGAAAACGATAGAGCGGATTTAATATAATCTGGTCTTCCTTCATTCCGGAAATTTCGGTAATTTCCAATACCTTTCTGCTTTTATCCCTAAGCCGACCCAGATGGACAATCAAATCAATTCCTGATGCAATCTGTCTTCGTATGGCACTGACCGGAAGCTCTACGCCCATGAGAATCATAGTTTCCAGACGGATCAGCATATCTGCTGCACTATTGGCATGGGCGGTAGACATACTCCCATCATGTCCGCAGTTCATGGCACTTCCAATCATGTCCAAAGCCTCTGCTCCCCGTACCTCTCCCACGATTATTCTATCCGGCCTCATTCGCAAACTGGCTTTAATCAGATCCCTGATCGTAATCGTCTTTCCTCCTTCCAGATTAGCGTTTCTGGTTTCCATACGAATCAGATTTTCCACTGACCAGAGCTGTAATTCTGCACTGTCCTCAATAGTAATTACCCTCTCATCTGCCGGGATATATTGGGATAGGGCATTTAAGAAAGTGGTTTTACCACTGCCGGTTCCTCCGCTCACCAGAATATTGTAGCGGGCCTTAACCGCCTTTTTCAGAAAATGGATTACCTCCTGGCTTACTGCCCCATATTCCTTCAGCCTGTCCATAGTCATAGGGGCAGCAGAGAATCGGCGTATGGTCAGTATGGGACCATTTAACGCAATAGGATAAAGCACTACATTGACCCGGGAACCGCCGGGCAGCCTGGCATCCACTATAGGGGAGGATTCATTTACTGTCCGATTACAGCCTGCCACAATCTGCCCGATAACCTGTAATAGCTTTTCTCCTGATTCAAACTCAACAGGCAGTCGTTTTACCTTTCCCTCCTGTTCAACAAATATATGATCGGGACCATTCACCATAATTTCTGTTATCCTTTCATCCTCTAAAAGCTCCTGCAGAACATCCAGCCTTCTTAAGGAATAAAATATCTCTTTTCCTATCTGCTTACGCTCCTGCAAAGAGAGACTGCATCCTTCCGATTTTCGCAAAAGATAACGACTGATTAGCTCCTGCATTTCTTCATCACTAAGTTCATCTCCAAAGGCCAGCTCTTTCATCATCTCCTGCCTCAAGCCAGCGATAAACTGCTGTTTATCCATCATAAAAATCCTCCATTCTTGCCCTGGCAAACTCTGCTAGCTCTGTATAGGTAAGCTGTAATAAATCCGGGGGCAGATTTTTAATCTCAGGAATAATATGCTGTCTGGTTTTTTTCCAGATATCTTCATAATCACTTTCCTCCAATACCTTTTTATACTGTTCGATTTTAGCCAATGCGAATCCGTCTTCTCGACTGAGTGTATAGATAATATTGCATAAACGTAATACATCAAACAGTCCCTGAATCCCATCAGATAAATCCAATAGAACGTATTCATAGTCGCTTCCCCTCTCAATCTCCTTTAATAGCTGAATCCACTCCTGGCCACTGACCGAAACAAAATCCAGGTAAGAACCAAAGGGAGGAAGAATATCCAGACCTCCTACTCTCTCCACCATGCTCCCAAGGCGATAGGCAAATTTATCCGGTGTATTCTGCAAATAGTAGAGTAGCTCCGACATATCGGTGGAAAAATCCCTTTTCAGCAGCTGCCCCAAACCGGAATAGCATTCCAGATTAAGATACAATGCCTTGTGCTTTTTGCTTAAAAGCTGCCCCAGGACGAAGGAATAGGAGGTTTTCAGACATTTTCCCACTGGAGAGTAGATCCCAATCAGCTTCATTTGTCTTCCTCCTGCTATGGGCCTTCCCACTACTCCCTCACTGGCAATCCATTCCAGCAGTTCTTTGACGGTTTTTTCACAGGATTGGTATTTCCAGATCGACTTTTCTTCTTCTTTTAAGGTTTCTCTTTGTTCGCCCAGCAAAATAATATGGTCAATGGATAGTTCTTCCATACTTTTTTGGTAGTCCTTCTGGGCTACCAGGGCTACCGATAAAGGATGCCTGCGGGCAAATCCATATAGCTTTTCCGCAGAGGTAAACACCTGTACCTCAAAAGGAAATCCCTTTCTGGTATTCAGATAATCTACCAATCC
>JBJELR010000339.1:0-6387 GCA_051879255.1 Lachnospiraceae bacterium
TCATCCTTTCGGGTACATACAAAATCATTCTCATCTTAATCAGCGAAACAGTAACTGTACTGCTATGGCAAGAGGATATGCCACTGCAATCCCCATTGTAACAGGAACAAGAGCCATTGTTGCCGGAATTTTTGTCTCATTGGAACGTTCAATTTTAAATGTTAATACATAATTTTTTCTTATGATAATCAGCATTCCTACAATAATAATCAGTCCATAGATATACCAGGTAATCACCACATGAAGAAGCTGAAGCAGCCAAATCACACTTAACACATTGGCCAACTTCTGAGCCTTTTTTTGTCCTATGAGAATAGGCAGCGTTTTTCTCCCTGCCAGGCGGTCCCGTGCCCGGTCACAGGTATTATTAAGAAGCATAAACTGAGTCACAATCAGCATCATCGGTATCGTTTTATACAAAACCATCCAATCCACCTCACCTGTCAGGGCTGCATATACCCCTAAAGGAATCAGGCCCCCCATAGTAAATCCGGCAAGCGGCTCTCCGATAGGCAAATAGGAAGTTGCCACCTTTGTTCCCGAGTAGGTTATGGCTATAATTCCACCAATGGCTCCTATAATTGCAGGCAGGATTCCTGCTGCTGCAATCACATAAATTCCCATTAACCCGGCCAGAAGAAAAAGACCTGTACCAATCCACAGTGCCGGTTTGGGATTTTCCACCTGATGATAGGCGAAAGGAGCATCGCTTTCGTAGGTAATATTATCGTTGGTATCGTTTCCACTAATATAATCAAAATAATCATTTAATATGTTTACCGCTGTATTCATCAATGTTGGAATCAGCAGTAGACATATGGTCAGCAGGGGTGGAATTTGGCCGATTTTCTCTATGGCCAATAAAATACCTACCAGCGCCGGTGCTGTAGCCGAAAGTAATACAGCCGGTAACGTCATAGCATCTATTGCTATTGGTAAGGTAATTTTTTTTGCAGGTAACCCGGACTGTACGTTTAACTCCTGATTTGTCATAATATTGCTGGTCACTCTCCCTCTTTTTTATTCATCCTTTATTTTTATATATCACAATATCTATCATTCTACAACCACAAAATGTATGTAAAAGTAGTTCCCGCTTTTCCACCACGCAGGTAAGCATCCTCCCTATTTTCTAACGGCAAAGCAGGTCTAAACCTCAGCCTCCTTCTCTGTCTTCTTGGCATTTCGCATATTCTCTCCGGATAGCTGCAGGAGGCTTTTTGCCAGCTCCTTTGCCATTTTTTTACTCTCTTCATCCAAATTTAGCATGGCCTCCCAGAGGTCATGCATAGCCTTTCCGGGTGCCGAAGTCACCTCCAGTAAATCCTTGATATTGGCAGCTTTGGCAATCTCATACCAGATTTCTGCAAAGCCGTGAAGCTCCTCCTCATTCAGACTCATCAACCACTGGTTAATGGTTTCATTAAATATCTTACTTCCCTTGGCCACATCCTCCAGTTCCTTAAAGTGATTTTCTTCTACATGCCAGTTATAAGGATTATGCTGCATAAAGCCCACACTGGCACATTCCACAACCCGATATGGTTCCTGACTTTGTAAAAGCATACCCACCACACAGGAATGGGGAAGAAATTTATCAATTCTGTCTCTGATCTTATTAAAATCAACACTGGCAAGTATCTCAGGCCGAAAGCCCGGACTATCAAAGCAGTAAACCCTCTCGATTCTATCCTGAATTTCTTCTTCCACATTCATTGAGGCATAAACCGAAAAATTTCCTCCCTTAGAATGGCCGGCTACCATGAAGCTTCCACCGATTTCCTTTCCTACCTGCTTTAAATATATAGCACTCAATTCCTGCCCTGTGACCGGCTCTGAGAAGCACATATTAAAATCTTCCTTCCATCCCACCAGAGATTCATCCGTACCTCTGAATACGATAACGGTAGGGCCTTTTTCCAGAAAAACCGTAATGGCAGAGAACTGTGTTTCTGCAACCACACTAACAATATTAGAATAATAGTGCATCTGCATATTGCAAAAACGCACACTGCCCAGCATAGCCGTAAGCAGTGCCCGATTGTCTTTTTCGTAACGCTTATCAATAAACACCTTTTCCTCATCCATTAGTGCCGCCATATGGCATAACCGTAACGGCTCCACCCGATTCCTATCTTCATGATGAGGAACCAAACCATCCAGCTTCATATAAATAAACTGAGACAGAACCAGAGCATCTACCTCATTAAAGGGCATCTGCTCAAAATCTAAATCCTGATATCTTTCCACATAGAAAATAATATTTTCTGCTGCTCCCTTCAACCTTATTCCTCCGCTGATCCATAAAAACTCTTATTAGGCTTCAATATCTGGCCTCCAAATGCTCAATATTCTTAATCAATACGGATATGGTTCCATCCTCATTGGTAATGAACTCTACGCTGCCTGAATCCCGATACTGCTCCATTGGAATTTTAATTTCGATTCCTGTATTGGTCAGCAAATGCTGTTTCTGGTACTTTCTGGTGGTAGCTTCACTTTGGGGAATAACCTCCTGTCTGACCATATCGTATTTCTCAATCTGCTCCTGAAAGGCATTTCGCATATCTGCCTGTTCCCCAAATACCCTGTCTGCCAGTTCCTCCACGATGAAGCCGCCCTTACTTGCCAGCTCCTCCTGAATTATGGCCTTTGCCTGCATCTGAGCCTCATAAGTCTTCCATTCCTCCAGTCCCTCGCGCTGAACCTTATCGATGGCTTTCGTCACGATGTTTAACTTCGTCTTATGGGAAAGCTGGCTGGAGCATTTTAAGAATAAATAAGAAAAATAATTTGTTTTTTCTCCGTTTACCTCATATTTTTTCTCCACTACCCACAGTCTTAAGCTATGTAAATCAATAATAGCCGCCTCTGTCAGTCGCTGAGACTGACCGGGTAGAACCGCCTTATAGGAAATGATATCATTAACGTTTCCTTCCTCTTTTGAAAGGGTTCTATGGGTATAACCGGATTTAAAATTCATTTTCAGCAGTGCCAGATACTCTCCCTGTCCGCAGCCAAAATGCACTACCAGCAAATCTGCAGAAGGTATATCGATATTACTGTTCATCAACACATACAGACGGGAGGCAATTTCCTGACTGAGAGAAATGAAGTTTTCCCCAATTCCCTCATTCAGCAATTGATAAATCTCTGATTCCTTCTGATAAAATTCGCATTCCTTTGCTTCATCTCCTCCACCAATTCGTCCGATGTGCTCCCGCACAAAATCCCCAAAGTCAGAGCCATATTCCAACAAAGTATCCGATAGTACCGGCATTCCCACTGTGGAGTCCAAAATATGCACAATCATTTGTATAATTCGTATTTCTTCTTTTACAATCATTTGTCCTCAATCAATCCCCTGATTTTTAGATAGGAAATGATTAGCTCTACAGAGCCTTCTATTCCCGTTTTGCTGCTGTTAATCAACAAATCCTTATTTTCTCTCGTTCCCCAGTCACAGTCTGTATAATACTGATAGTAGGAACGGCGGATTTTTTCCGTCTGCTTCATCAGCCTTCTTGCCTTTACCTCATCCAGATTGTTCCTTTCTCTGACTCTGGCTATACGGTCCTCCTCATCTGCATAAATGAAAATGTGAACCGTATTGGCGAAATCCTTAAGGATAATATCTGAACACCTTCCAACGATGACACAGGACTCTTCTCTGGCCTTTTTCAGCATAATTTTAGACTGGAGTTCAAAAAGTTCCTCTCTCATGCTTTCAATTCGATAAGGAAAATAATGTCGCTCCAATCGCTCATCACTCTCTGACAAGCTATCCTCACTTACTCCGCTTTGTTCAGAAACAAGACTCAAAAGATTTCGGTCATAAAAGGTAAATCCCAGCTTTTCAGCCAGTTTTTCCCCGATTTCCCGTCCTCCACTGCCATACTCTCGTCCGATTGTTACGATACATTTTTTTGCCATAGCCTTCTCCTTTTTGTTCTTTCTTATTTTTTCAGTCCGTATATTCCCTGATTCACATTATCCTCAGGGAACATAAAGTAATATTCATAATCACCCTGATTCATCTCTGTGGAACGCCATACGCCTTTTGTGGTACTTCCCTCCAACAGGATATCCCATACGCCTTTTTTGCAGATGCCGTCCCACTCCTTTGTATCTCCACGACTATCCGTAGTCATAATGTACATCTCACCATGATAATATCCGTCTTTAAAGTTCCCGATAACATTAGTAATAATTTTATCTTTAATATTCAGAACATGATGATCATAACTAAAATGCTCCTGCCCCTGTCCGTTGGGCAAATCCTTGCTCCATCTGCCATTATACATATGCTCCAGCACACCCAGATTCTTCTCATCAGCCTCATCGTAAATGGCTACCTGAAGCCACATTCCCTGGCCACTCCTTAGTCCCTCTTTCCAGTCTCCGCAGTAATAGGTGTTATTCCTATAAACTGCCAGTCCTCTACCATGAGGCCGCCCCAGAGAATCCACAGCTCCATAATAATAAAATTTATTGGTTCCGTTTAGCTGAGCAGAAATCTCTTTGATCCGTTCCAGACGAAGCAATTCATTCACTGCCTCCATTTTATAGGCATCCCAATATTCAAAAAGTTCTTTAAGCTGCCCGTCATCAGCCTTTCTTTCCACCAGGCTAAAAGCCTGATATTTCTCCTGGCCCAGAATCTTATACAGCTCTGCGGTCTCCTGAAAACCGGAATTCTCCTGCACAGGCTCTGCCTGAGAGGTATTCTGTTCTTTGTTTTCCCCAGAGGTATTCTCTTCCTCCCCCGCAGGCCTGCTACTCTCTCCTCCACTAACGGTTGTCTTTCCTTCTGTTGGTGAAGACTCCTCATACCAGTCCTTTTGAAGGGTATTTTCTGTCCCAATACCTTGTTTTGGGGGTGTCACCTTTTTTTCCCGTCTGATTAATAAAAAAAGCGCAATAATCCCCAAAATAATAATGATAATTAACCCGATAATAATTTCCTTACTTTTTAATTCTCTCATCTTATCCAATTATTATTATTTTCTTAATACTTCCTTTTGTTTTTCTGATAGAATAAACTCCTTCGCACTGGAAAGGCTTCCCACTGTCAAAGGAGTTTATCTATGCTAATAACCAATTAACCAGTCATACATTTCCTGATATTTCTTTGCCGAAACATTCCAGGAATAGTCTGCTGCCATAGCCCGGTCAACAATCTTATTCCATTCCCTCTTTTTATCATAATAAATATGCTCGGCATACCGTATCGTTGCCAACATCTCATGAGCATTATAATTGGTGAAGCTAAAGCCGGTTCCCTTGCTTTCATACTCATTATAAGGTTCTACCGTATCCTTAAGACCACCTGTTTCTCTCACAATAGGAACCGTCCCATACCGTAATGCCATTAACTGGCTTAAGCCACAGGGTTCAAACAGTGAGGGCATAAGAAAGGCATCGCAGGAGGCATAAATCCTGTGTGATTTTTCCTCAGAATAATAGATATTTGCACTTACCTTATTGCCATATTTCCAGTCAAAGTGGCGGAACATATTCTCATACTGTTCCTCTCCGGTTCCCAAGACTACGATTTGCACTGCATCCTGACACAGCTCATCCATCACATAAGCGATTAGATCGAAGCCCTTCTGATCCGTAAGGCGGGAAACAATACCAATCATAAACCTCTTATCATCTACCTCCAGACCAAGTTCCTCCTGCAAGGCCCGTTTATTCTTAATCTTCTCTTTTCTGAAATCCACTGCATTGTAATTACGGATAATATAAGGATCTGTTTCCGGATTAAACGCATCATAATCAATACCATTCACGATTCCCCGCAAATCCCTGCTTCTGGCATTCAACAGACCATTCAGACCTTCCCCATAAAAGTCGGTCTTAATTTCCTCCGCGTAGGTTTCACTTACGGTAGTGATGGCATCCGCATAAACCAAACCACCCTTTAACAGATTGGCATCCTTATAGCACTCCAGCTTATCTGAGGTAAAGAAGTAATCTGACAGACCGGTAATTTCCTTTACATCCTTCACGTTCCATTTTCCCTGGAATTTTAAATTATGTATGGTCATCACCGTCTTGATTCCCTTGAAAAAATCACCATTCTGAAAGCGTTCCTTCAAGTAGACGGGAACCAGTCCCGTCTGCCAGTCATGGCAATGAATCAAATCCGGCTTAAATCCAATAATAGGCAGTGCGGAAAGAGCTGCTTTTGAAAAGAAGGCAAACTTCTCAATCTCATACAAAACATCATCTCCATATGGTCGAAATCCGCCAAAATATCCTTCATTGTCAATGAAATAATAGGTAATTCCATCCACCTGTGCCTCCAGAACTCCCACATATACATTTCTCCAATGAAAATCCATATAAAAATGATTCTTATATACCAGCTTATCCTTCCAT
>JBJELR010000340.1:0-6350 GCA_051879255.1 Lachnospiraceae bacterium
TGCAGCAGATCACCAAGGAATTTCCTGGCGTAAAGGCTTTGGACAACGTGAATTTCCAGGTAAGGAGAGGAGAAATTCACTGTCTGATCGGAGAAAACGGGGCAGGGAAGTCAACGCTGATGAAGGTTTTGTCCGGAGTTTACCCTTATGGCAGCTACACAGGAAACATTGTTTATAATGGAAAGGTACAGCAGTTTAAATCCATAGCGGATAGTGAAGGAGAAGGAATAGCCATTATCTATCAGGAGCTTGCCCTTGTGCCGGAACTGAGTATTTATGAGAATATTTTCTTTGGCCACGAAATCATGAAGGGGAGCACCATTGACTGGAATGAAACGATCGTAAGGGCCAAGGAGGCATTGGAGAAGGTAAGGCTGCATGTAGATCCTTCTATGAAGGTAAAAAATCTGGGTGTAGGAAATCAGCAGTTGGTGGAGATTGCCAAGGCACTGAGCAAGAATGTAAAGCTGTTGATTCTGGATGAGCCTACAGCTTCGCTTAACGAGGATGACAGTGAAAACCTTCTGAAGCTGATTAAGGAACTGAAAGGGCAGGGTGTTACCTGCATAATGATTTCCCATCGTTTAAAGGAAATTATAGAGATTGCAGATACCGTTACCGTATTGCGGGATGGTTCAACCGTTTGCTCCATGGATGCACATAAAGAGAAGATTACCGAAGCAGATATTATCAGACATATGGTGGGCAGAGAAATTGAGGACATTTATCCGAAACGGAACAAAAAAGAGTTTGGAGAAACCTGCCTGGAGATCAAAAACTGGACTGTAGAGGATCCGGTGAAGGGTAAGGAAATTCTGCATGATATTAATATTAATGTAAAAAAAGGAGAAATTGTAGGTATTCAGGGACTAATGGGAGCAGGCCGAACGGAATTTGCCATGAGTCTGTTTGGAAATCCCACAGGCTACAAAATCACCGCAGGAGAAGTTTTCCTGGAAGGAAAGAAGGTAAGCTTCAAGAAGCCTAAGGATGCCATAAAAAAAGGAATAGCCTACGTTTCGGAAGACCGCAAGGGAAATGGATTGGTGCTGATTCAGGATATTAAATATAATATCAGTATTGCTAATCTGGAAGAATTGCAGGAGGGAATTTCTCTCAACGAGAATGAAGAAATTAATATCGCCAACAGCTTTAAAAAATCCATCAATATCAAGGCTCCTTCCATTATGCAGAAGGTGGTGAATCTGAGTGGAGGAAACCAGCAGAAGGTGCAGCTTGCCAAATGGATGTTTGTTAAGCCTAAGGTATTGATTCTGGATGAGCCTACCCGGGGAATTGACGTGGGAGCTAAATATGAGATCTATACGCTGATGAATAAGCTGGTAGAGGAAGGAATGAGTATTATCATGATTTCCTCTGAGCTGCCGGAGGTATTGGGCATGAGCGACAGGCTTTATGTCATGTCATCAGGAAAGATTGCCGGAGAGCTTACGGCAGAGGAAGCGGATGAAAATAAGGTTATGGCCATGGCAATAAGATCATAGGGCAGAAAGGAGCAATATGGAGAAAACAATACAAAACAAAAGCCCCAAGGAGGGGCTGGGAAAAGAAATTGTAGGTCTGATTAAGGCTAATATCAGAGATTACATGATGTATATCGCTTTGGTGGTGATTATGCTGTTTTTTACCTGGAGGACAGGCGGCAGCTTTATACAGGCAAGAAACCTTTCCAACTTAATTAACCAGGCAGGCTATGTGGCAGTTCTGGCTATTGGAATGACCCTGATTTTGATTTTAAAACATATTGATCTTTCGGTAGGCTATGTGGCCGGCTTTTGTGGAGCTGTGGCGGCTATTCTCATGACCCAGGCAAAAGTGAATGCGTGGGTGACAATTGTAGTGGTATTAGCGGTGGGCTTGCTGATTGGTCTGTATCAGGGCTTATTGGTTACCAGAGTGGGAGTACCGGCCTTTGTTACCACATTGGCGGGAATGTTTATGTTCAGAGGTCTTCTGAACTTAACCCTGCAAAAAACGGGAACCATTATCGTGCCTAATGAAAAATTCAATGCACTTTCCAATGGATTTATTCCTGATATTCCCGGGCTGGAGAGCGATTTTCATGTGTTGACTCTGTTGATTGGTATTGTGGCAGTGGTACTGATGATTACCTCTCAGGTTAAGGCTAGAAGGAACAAGCTGAAATATAACTTTGAGGTGACCTCTGCTCCGGTATTCATTTTTGGTCTTGTTTTTGTGTCTGCTGTTATTATGTCCATTATCTGGGTTCTCGCCAGCTATAGTGGACTTCCCTGGACAGCCGTTATTGTGGGAATCGTTCTTCTCGTCTATAACCATATGCTGAATCGAACCAGATTGGGAAGATATATTTATGGTATTGGCGGAAATGATCAGGCGGCAGAATTGTCCGGTATCGATGTAAAAAAGGTTACTCTGTTTGCCTTCTGTTCCATGAGCTTTCTGGCAGCCTTGGCAGGTATCCTTTATACAGCACGTCTGCAGTCAGCAACTCCTACGGCAGGAAACGGCTTTGAATTGGATGCTATTGCCTCCTCTTACATCGGCGGTACAGCGGTCAGCGGAGGAATCGGTAAGGTAACCAATGCCATCATTGGAGCCTTCGTGATTATGTCTCTGACCAATGGAATGAATCTGATGGGTGTGGATGTTTCCTATCAGTATATTGTAAAGGGAATTATCTTCATTATTGCAGTAGCCTTTGACGTAAGAACACGTTCTAAAGGACGCTAAATAATAAGCAAATGATTATCGAAAGGGGCGTTCTCCTATTGGAGACGCTCTTTTTTTAAATATAAATCAGAAAATATTAGTTTTAAATAAAAAAAGCATGTCAATTTAAGGGAAAAAGATAAAAAGAAAAAATATAATATAAAAATATATAAAAATGATTGACAAATAAAATCGTCTGTGGTAACATACAATTAACAACAAACCTCACTAATCACAGAGGCCACACAAGATAAATCCTGAAAGGTAATTTGCAAACGGTCAATGACGAGAAAGTTGGCTGTGGGTCAGATGAACAGGTATGAGTAGGCAGAGTGATTAGAACCATAAGAGGAGGATTGGAGGTATAATCCAATGGGACCAATCGACAATTAATCTCAATATGAGGGTGGTAATGTACAGCAGTTCCTGACAAGAAAGACCTTTTAAGTGCTTTTAAATAAAAAGCCTACGAAGTCATTTTCAACAGTAAATTGGAGGATTTGTAAATAAGCTTCAGCTTATAGGAAATGGCGAGGTAAGAGGTATATAGTAGCTGGCATTCATATTGAAAATTTACCACAATAATTTAAAAGGCAGAATTAGTGTAAAGAAACTTTTTCTGCAAGGCAACATTTTAAATTATAAAAGAAAAATCTATATTAAGCTTTCTAAGCAAATGGATATTTGTGAGTCGGGAATAAAAATAAACCTTGATTATAGATTCGATATAGTCTAATAATGGTAAGAGCAGGAGAAGATGAACGATTCTTCAAAGACTCTTGCAGAAAGAGGAACAACCGTTGAACACAGAAGTTAAGTAGGGCGGCCGCTATCGGGTAATATACAGATAGTGGCCGTCCTACATTTAGTTTTGTCAGAAATTTCAAATATGCCTATTGACACAGTTGGTTAATAGGTGTAATATCATATCAACCCATATGGTTGATAGGTAAATAGTAATTAATAGATTGTAGGTATAATCTCACAGATAATCATAGGAGGAGGTAGATCATGAGTAGAAAGAATTATCGATTTGAAACCTTGCAGCTACACGTGGGTCAGGAGAAGCCGGACCCTGCAACGGATGCAAGAGCAGTTCCCATTTATGCAACTACATCTTATGTATTTAAGGACTCTGCCCAGGCAGCAGGAAGATTTGCCCTGACGGAAGAAGGAAACATTTACACCCGTTTAATGAATCCCACTTCTGATGTGTTTGAACAGCGAGTAGCTGCCCTGGAGGGTGGTGCGGCAGCCCTGGCAGCAGCATCCGGTTCGGCAGCCATCACTTACGCAGTTCAGAATATTGCCCTGGCCGGTGATCATATTGTATCCTGTAAGAATCTGTACGGAGGAACCTATAATCTGTTTGCCAATACCCTTAAGGAGCAGGGAATCAGCACTACCTTTGTTAACCCTGAAAATGAAGGAGAAATCAGGGCGGCTATTCAGGAAAATACCAAGCTGCTTTATGCAGAAACCTTGGGAAATCCCAATAGTGATATTGCAGATTTGGAAATGCTGGCTTCCATTGCCCACGAGGCAGGTATACCCCTAATCGTGGATAATACTTTTGCTACTCCTTATCTGCTGCGTCCTATTGAGCATGGAGCGGACATCGTGGTTCATTCTGCCACAAAATTTATGGGTGGACATGGAACGGTTATGGGTGGTGTCATTGTAGATTCAGGTAAATTTGACTGGGCAGCCAATGATAAATTTCCCGGTTTGTCCAAGCCTAATCCCTCCTATCATGGAGTAGTATTTACCCAGGCCTGTGGCAATTTGGCCTATATATTAAAGCTTAGAACAACTCTCATGAGAGATCAGGGAGCAACGATTTCACCCTTTAATTCCTTTTTGCTTTTGCAGGGGCTGGAAACCCTATCACTGCGTTTGGACAGGCATGTGGAAAATGCCTTGAAGGTGGTGGAATTTTTGAAGAAGCATCCTCAGGTGGAGAAGGTGAACCATCCTTCCCTGGCAGAGGGCAGACAGAAAGAGCTGTATAACCGCTACTTTGCTAAAGGTGCAGGGTCTATTTTTACCTTTGAAATTAAAGGAGATGGAGAAACGGCAAAACGTTTTACTGAAAGTCTGGAACTCTTTTCTCTCTTGGCCAATGTAGCAGATGTGAAATCCCTGGTAATCCACCCGGCCAGCACGACCCATTCCCAGATGAATGAGGAGGAACTGTTATCCTGTGGAATTAAGCCAAATACCATAAGGTTATCGATAGGAACGGAGCATATTGAAGATATATTGGAGGATTTACAAATTGGCTTTGAAGCGGTGAAATAAGCCCTTTCAGATTCAGGAAAAATGAAAAACTATTCCCAAAACAGACGACAAAGCTGCTAAAGCAGCAGAAATGGAGGAAGCTATGGCAAAGATTTATACATCAGCAGATCAGTTAATCGGACACACTCCGTTATTGGAGCTGACACACATTGAGAAGGAATTTAATCTGGAAGCAAAAATTCTGGCAAAATTGGAGTACTTTAATCCGGCAGGCTCCGTAAAGGACAGAATAGCTAAGGCAATGCTGGATGATGCTGAGGCAACGGGAAAATTGAAGAAGGATACAGTAATCATTGAGCCTACCTCAGGAAATACCGGTATCGGACTGGCTTCGGTAGCTGCAGCGAGAGGGTACCGAATTATCATCGTAATGCCGGATACGATGTCCGTAGAGAGAAGGCAGTTAATGAAGGCCTATGGTGCTGAACTGGTATTATCAGAAGGGGCAAAGGGAATGAAAGGAGCAATCGCAAAGGCTCAAGAGCTGGCTGAATCCATTCCTGACAGCTTTATTCCCAGTCAGTTTGATAACAGTGCCAATCCCAAGGCACATTTTACGGCAACAGGACCGGAAATATATGAGGACACCGATGGAGAAGTAGACATTTTTGTGGCAGGAGTAGGTACGGGCGGAACCGTTACGGGAGTAGGCCGGTATTTGAAAAGCCGGAAAAAGGAAGTAAAAGTGGTAGCCGTAGAGCCGGAGGCTTCTCCTGTGTTATCCGGAGGAAAACCGGGAGCGCATAAAATTCAGGGAATTGGTGCAGGCTTCGTTCCTTCCATTTTAGATACCGGAATTTATGACGAGATCGTTACTGTGGCCAATGAGGACGCTTTTGCCTATGGAAAGTTAATCGGACATAAAGAAGGTATACTGGTAGGTATTTCTTCGGGAGCAGCACTTTGGGCGGCAGTCCAGCAGGCAAAGAAGGAAGAAAACAAGGGAAAGACGATAGTGGTTCTTTTGCCGGATACGGGAGACCGATATTTGTCAACACCTTTATTTGCAGAATAATAAAGCTATCATGATAGGCAGATTGGCAACAGCCCAATTTGCCTATATGTAAGGAGAAATAATCATGTTGATTTCCACTAGAGGAAGGTATGCACTTCGTGTAATGATTGATCTGGCAGAACAGCCGGGGGACATCTATGTGCCTTTAAAGGATATTGCCAAGAGGCAGAATATTTCGCGAAAATATCTGGAAAGTATAATGACGGTTTTGTCCAAAAATGATATGGTAGAGGGACTTCATGGAAAAGGCGGGGGCTACCGTTTATCCAAAGAGGCAGAGGACTACCGGGTGGGGGATATTCTCCGCCTTATGGAAAATTCC
>JBJELR010000341.1:0-6301 GCA_051879255.1 Lachnospiraceae bacterium
TCATAAGCGGGCAGTGTCACAAGAAGATATGGAAGAAGAACGAAGAATGTTTTATGTAGCTATGACCAGGGCAAAGGAAAATCTGGAAATTCTCTATCTTGAGGATAAAGCAGGAAAGAAGCTTAAGCCCAGTCCGTTTCTTCCTCTCTGGGGGAAGTCTGCTGTATTTTTCAAAAAATAGCCGAAAATAAAGAAGGAGGAGATTACTCCTCCTCCAAAAGCTCATCATATTCACAATGGTCCAAATACTCATCAAAGGCTTCTTCCACCTTTTCCCATTCCTCATCGCTGTCAATAAAATCCAATACCGGTTCTTCATTTGGATCATCAGGGTTTTCGCTGTAACGATAAAACCAGGTTTCACCATTCTCATTTTCCCCGTTTTCATCCAGGGGAAGAAGAACGATATAATCATGAGCTTCCACACTTAGAATAGTAATGACTGCACAATTTACGACACTGCCATCCTCCAGAGTCATTTCTACAGTCATTTCTTCATCCAAACTTTCCTGCTTTCCCATAAAAGACCTCCATTTATCAGTTTTTTTCTATTGTACTAGCCTTTGAATGAGATGACAAGGACAAAATATTTCCCAATCAGAAGAAAATGTGCTATAGTAAAAGAACAGCAGAAGAAGGGAGAACAGCATGAGGCATTACAGCGTAGGTAAGGCTTTTCCTATGGGAGCCACCCCGATGGGCAGTAACGCAGTACAGTTTGTGAGTAAAAATACCGGCAGAAAGGATGCCGGTTTAGTTTTATATGAGAAAAAAACCGGAAGGAAAGAAACTATTCTCTTTCGACAGGAGCATAGAATTGGCAATGTCTATTCCCTGCTTATCGAGGGAATAAACCCGGATAAATATACCTATAATTTTTTGGAGGATGGGAGAGAGCAGTTGGATCCTTATGCCAAAATTATTTTTGGAAATGAAGCCTGGGGCAAGGAAGGAGCTCTGTTAACAGCAGGAATTGGCTTAGGGGAGTTTTCCTGGGAAGGAGATCAGCCGCTGCATCAGAGCTTTGAAGAAAGCATTGTTTATCAGCTTCATGTAAGAGGATTCACTAGGCATCCTTCTTCACAGGTAAAGAATAAAGGAACCTTTGAAGGAATTGAAGAAAAAATTCCTTACCTGAAGGAGTTGGGAGTCACTGCTTTGGAATTGCTTCCGGCATATGAATTTCAGGAGCAGGAAAAGCAGCCTCCTATGGAATCAGAAGTGATGTCCATGGAATATATGAAGGAAAACTACTGTGTCAATAGGCAGGACAGAGAAGGAACAAAAAAGCTAAATTATTGGGGCTTTAAAGAAGGGAGCTATTTTGCGCCTAAGGCTTCCTATGCGGCCGGAAAGCAGCCGGATATTTCCTTTAAACAACTGGTTAAGAAACTGCATCAGGCTGAAATTGAAGTGATCATGCAGTTCTATTTTCTGCCTACAGTGAACCACGTTTTTTTACTTGAGGTTTTACGTTTTTGGCGATTGGAATATCATGTAGACGGATTCCGTCTTTTAGGTGTGGGCATACCCATAGAGCTGTTGGCAGTGGATCCGGTTCTTTGCAATAGTAAGCTGCTTTATGAGCACTTTGATGGAAGAAAGGCCTATGGAGAGACCTACTGTCCGGTTTATCGGAATGTGGCTGTCTATAATGATGAATATATGTATGCTATAAGGCATTTTCTTAAAGGAGATGTAGGAGCCCTGGAGAAGGCTTTTGAAGCGATGCTGTTTGAGTCAAGGCTTATGGGAAAGGTGAGTTATCTAACTAACTATAACAGCTTTACCCTGATGGATATGGTCTCTTATGACCGAAAGCACAATGAAGAAAATGGTGAGGGCGGCAGAGATGGTAATAATTACAATGTTAGCTGGAACTGTGGAGTCGAAGGGCCAAGCAGGAAGAAAAGTATTGCAGCATTGAGAAAAAAGCAGATGAAAAATGCGTTGACACTACTGATGTGCTCCAAAGGAACTCCTGTGCTTTTGGCAGGAGATGAATTTGGAAATTCTCAGGGAGGCAATAATAATCCCTATTGCCAGGATAATTCCGTTTCCTGGCTTAACTGGAAGGATTTGACCAGAAACAAGGAACAGTTTTGTTTTACCAAAGACATAATCAGGCTCAGAAAAGAATTTCCTTTGTTACGAAAGCGGGTGGAAGAAAAGAATAAAAAGGGTAAGGTAGAATATCCTTACCTGTCTTATCATGGTGAAGAAGCATGGAAGCTGAATTGGGATGACAGCAATGAAGAAGCGGGAGGAATTCTTTTTTACAGTGAGCAGACTTATCTCTACCTGTGTATAAATATGTATTGGCAGGAAAGAACCCTGGCATTACCCAATTTGCCGGGAAAAGGAGAGTGGATACTGCTTGTGGATACCTCCGGCGAAGAAGTACCCGGGCCTATAGCAGGAAGGAGTAAATCTGTTATGTTAAGACCACGTTCTATTAAACTGATTACGGCAAAAGGAAGTAAGAGTGATTTTGATGAAAGCTTATCAGCATTTTAAAACCATAACCTATCACCGCTGGCTGGTGATGAAGGGATGCTTTTCCATTGGACTGTATCGGCAGGGAGTTTGTCATGATTTGTCCAAATACAGCCCGGTGGAATTTCTTGTAGGGGCAAGGTTTTATCAGGGAAACCAGAGCCCCAATAATGCGGAACGAGAATGGAGAGGATATTCAGCAGCCTGGCTTCACCATAAAGGAAGAAATAAGCATCACTATGAATATTGGATCGATTATAGCATAGAAAATGGAGATGGTGGTATGGCACCTGCTCCTATGCCCATTCGTTATATTTTGGAAATGATTATGGACAGAATTGCAGCCAGCAAGGTTTATGCCAGAGAAAATTACAGTCAGCATAATCCTCTTGCCTATTATATGGTAGGGAGAAGGGAAGCTCCTTTGCATAAAAAAACCCGTTCCGAAATGGAGCTACTGCTGCAAATTTTAGATCAATGGGGACAGGAAGAAATGGTTCATTTTATTAAAAGAGAGATTATGCCCATTAAGAATCTGTGGGATAGTCCTGCCCATTGGCCAAAGCTGGTGGAAGACTTCCGAAAAGAATATGCACTAACTGATTTGGGATAGGCACCGGGCTGTAAGAGATGAATATCTTAGAGTAAAGAAAAAGGAGAGATGACGATGAACTCTTTATTTTTACTCATTATTCTTTTTAGCTGCTGTGGAAATGGTTTTGGAAGATGCTGTTGCCGGGAAGAGAGATCCTGCTGCAAGGAACGTCGTGAAGATAATTGCAGGGAAAATAATCGGTGTCGTGACAATGATAACAGAGGTAACTCTGACCGATGCGGTTCTGACCGAAATAATTCC
Organism: Lachnospiraceae bacterium; assembly: GCA_051879255.1. Classification (GTDB taxonomy): domain Bacteria; phylum Bacillota; class Clostridia; order Lachnospirales; family Lachnospiraceae; genus SFDP01. The sequence goes on from JBJELR010000341.1 coordinate 3,353, forward strand.
TGCGGCTGTGACAGACCGGTCATGGGTCCTTCCTGTCCGCCTCCACCGCCAATGCCCAGAAACCAATTTGCTTACATGGAAAATGAACCTCGTACCTGTGGCTGTGAGGAACAATAATTACAAAAGTCAAAAAGCCTGTTTTTTGCAGGCTTTTTTTCGTGTAACAGTTGATGGAATAAATCGTTGTAAAAAATAATAATTAACTATTGAAATTAAATAAAATATATGTTATAGTACAAATATAATTATTCTATATTTCTTTTGTATTGTCTTATGACAAATCTTTACGAGCATATTGCTTGGTCCAAACATGAGGCTGTCTGCCCATGTCTGGCATCCCTTGAGGATGCACTTTATTTCACCAACCATTTTATTTTACTGAGGAAGGGAGGAGGAGAAAAAGAACAAGCCTACAGGAAACCTATGATAAAAATGAGAAAAGGAGATTTTCATGCGAGGAAGAAAAATAATCAGTTTGTTAATGTTGACGGCTACGTTAATTTTTATTATTGCCTGCCTTTTATTTTTTAATGCCAATCAGAATAATGAGGCAGAGAGAGGAATCGAAGAAGCAATTAAGAACTATTCTACGTCTATTGATGAGGAGGAAATCAAGGTATTAACAAGAGAAATTAATGATGCGGTGGAAAAGAAATTAAGTGAAATGAATACGAAGGAGTTGACACAAAAGGATTTAGAAGAATTATTGAAAACGGTAATGGAAAAACTGGAGGTCAGAACCATTGAATATCGGGATACGGATATCACACAGGAGGAAATCAATGCTATTGCCAATGAGGTAATTAAAATGATGATTACCTTGAAGATGATACCTTCCAATGAGGAAGAGCTGGCTAAGCTGGAAGCCTATAAAATTCTGTTGGATCAGCTTACCTTTATGCAGCAGGAATTAAGTGGAAAGCTGTCGCAAACGGAGGGAAGTATTAATCATTTAAAACAGGAATTAACCGGGAAACTATCGCAAACGGAAGGAAGTATCAGTAATTTGCAACAGGAATTAACCGGGAAGCTGACACAAACAGAAGGAAGCATCAATGATTTACAGCAGGAGTTGAATGGGAAGCTGACTGAAGCAGAAGGAAGTATCAATGATTTACAGCAGGAATTAACTGGGAAACTATCTGAGACAGAAGGCAGTATCAGCAATTTACAGCAGGAGTTAACTGGGAAACTGACACAAACAGAGGGAAGCATCAGTGATTTACAGCAGGAATTAAATGGAAAATTATCAAAAACAGAAGGAAGTATCAATGATTTACAGCAGGAGTTGAATGGGAAGCTGACTGAAACAGAAGGCAGTATCAGTGATTTACAGCAGGAGTTAAAGGATAAGCTGTCTCAGACGGAAGAAAGAATGAATAATCAGAAATCAGATACCGATTCGTGGCTTTCCCAGACTGAAAATACCCTTGTACAATTGCAAAATCAAATCGGTGAATTGGAACGGTTATTTGGCACAAGGTTAGAGCAGCTTGAAAAGAAAACCAGTTCCACTGAAGGAAACCTTCTTTACTATGACTATGACCAGAATACACAGACGTTGAATGTATATGGAAAAAAGGGGGAATAGGGTATTGCGATACAGACGAGAAAGCAAATATGGAACCAGATTAATTCTAACAGTTAGCATTATTTTGATAACCTTTCTTTTTCTTTCCGGTGATATGCAGGCAAAAGAGAAACGGGCAGTATCAGTAGGAAAAATGCAGACACCTGAGAAAATGCTAGAGCTTTATGAGCAGGATATTCATTATCTTGAAGAAGAATTAAGACAACTATTACAGGAATGCAAGGAGGGACAAGGTTGAGTAAGCTGAGAAAAGGAAAACAAGCAGTACTGATTTTGGCAGTATTGGCAGGGGCATTAAGCATAGGGACAACCGCTTTAGCCGAGAATGGAGGACGAAGTGCTAATCTTTTATCAAAAGGCAGCATTAACTATGAAAACGGAAAGGTATTTTTTTCAGCCAAGGATTTATTTTATTTGGCAGAAGAAATGGATAAGCTGGAAAAGCTCTACAAGGGAGAGAGTGTGGATGCTTTAGCTGCCATAGGAACTTATTTTAAAAACGATGGAAGTGTGGTACACAGTGAAGGATTGAAAGAGGTGGATACTGAGACAGAAAAGGCAGCCTTAAGCTTTGGCAGTATCAAAGGCGGAATTTTAAACTCCCAATCGGTGGGAAGTGTCAGCAGCCTGCAGGCTACTGATCAAAATGGAAATCCTTTATATTATGAAAATGAAGTAGCCAGAGATGCTGCTGATTTATCCCATACGACTACGGCAGATACCGGCTATCCTGTCTATTATCGTGCTGCCCAGACCGGAAATTTGTCTGCCGGAGCTGCAGCCTGGGTTGACGGAATTTTATTAAAGGGAAGCGGAGCAGATAATGCGGCCTCCTATGCACAGGGATTCATCGATGGGCAGCAGAATGTCACTGGAAATCTGAATATTTCCTATACCTATCATTCTCATGTGGGTGATAATACAGCAGAAGGCGGCTGTTATGGAAATAAAACAGGAACCACACCGGTGTACTGTGACTGTCACTTTTTTTTCTATGAGGTAAGAGAGGATGGAGTTCAATACTGCGGTAACTGTGGACATGGACCTGATGCCCATGATGGGAATGGCTGTAAGGGAATAAGAACCTACCAAAGCTATACCTATATTGACCTGATTTGTGGAAAAACAGAACAGACAATAGAATCTGCTACCATAACCTATTAAATTTGGGAGTATCCTTCCTTGACTTGCTTTTAGGGTAATGTTACACTGATTAAAGTTGTAAAAAGTGAGAATACGGAGGAACAGTGATGATTGACGGGAAGAAGGTACTATTCAGTGGTATGCAGGCCACAGGGAATCTTACTCTGGGAAACTACCTGGGGGCGCTGAAGAACTGGATTACCCTAAGTGATGAA
>JBJELR010000342.1:0-6274 GCA_051879255.1 Lachnospiraceae bacterium
AATGAAGGTATTTGATTCTATCTATGCCATGACGGGAGGCGGTCCCGGCAATGCCACCCAAACGGTAATGACCATTATGATGGATAAAGGAATTTCGGATGGCTTCTATTCAACGGGAGCAGCCTTCGGTGTCTGCTTCTTCATTGTGGTACTGATTATCAGCGCTTTCGTCAACAAGATCATGTTAAAATGGAGTAGAGGGATATCATGAAAAAAACAAAGAAGAAATTAATGCTGGTGGAGATACTTATGATTCTCCTGGCTATTATCTGGTTCATTCCAATCTATTATTTAATCGTTACTACCTTAAAAAGTCAGCAGGAGGCTACCTTAAATCCCTTAGCACTGCCTCATCAGTGGGAATTTTCCAACTACATCAATGCCTGGGTAAAGATGGAGTTTCCCAGAGCCTTTGCAAACACGCTGACGATTACGGCTTCGGCAGTATTGATTCTGGTTATTGTGGGCACTCTGGCAGGCTATGCCCTGGCTCGTACAAAAACCAGGATTTCGGGAATCATCTTTTTGTTATTTTTGGCAGGACTGATCGTTCCCTTTCAGATGAATATTATTTCCTTATATCGTATTGTAAAAAATCTGGGAATGATGAATAAGCTGATTGCCGTTATTTTAGTGGATGTGGCCATTAACACTCCGCAAACCATTTTTCTATTCAAGGAGTTTATTGAAACATCGGTTCCCTGGGAGCTGGAGGAGGCAGCGATTGTGGATGGCTGCAGTGTACCCCGTCGAGTATTCCATGTGGTGTTTCCCCTACTAAAGCCGGTAGTTTCCACTACGGTAATTATTACTACATTGAATATCTGGAATGAGTTCATGACACCACTTCTCTTTTTACAGAGCCGTTCCAACAACGTAATCCTTCAAGAGGTAAGCCGTAATATCGGACAGTTTTCTACAGATTGGGCTACCATGTTCCCCATGCTGATGCTGGGTGTGGCTCCCCTGATGATTTTTTACATCTTTATGCAAAAATACATTATTGGCGGTGTTGCCGCCGGAGCAGTGAAGGGATAGAGGGGGAAACAGATGGCAAGAGAACTGAAACCAGAGGATATGGAGCATTTACTGGTGATTGTGCCCCATCAGGATGATGAAATTCTCCTGGGAGGGGGGCTGCTCTATGAACTGCTTTTGCACAAGAAAAGGGTTACAGTGGTTATCGTTACCAATGGGGATAATGACTGTACCGATTACACCAAGGGAAGAAAGAGGCTGCGGGAAACGCTGGCCGGACTTTCCACCCTGGGGGTATCTCAGGAAAATGTGATTTTCCTTGGCTATGCCGATACCGGTATGGCGCCTGAGGATAGCTTTTTAATGGCTCTGTACCGGACAAAGGATGGAGATAAGGTAATTTGCTCCCCTGCTTCCTCGGTAACCTACGGACTGGAAGAAAAAGAGGATTTCCACTATCAATGCTTTGGACGGCATGGCACCTACTGTAAAAATACGCTGCTGGAAGATTTACGGGAGCTTTTTAGGAGAAAAAAGCCGGATGTGGTGCTGACCACTCATGGGGCAGACAAACATGGAGATCATGAGGCTCTTTTTTATTTCGTAAGGGATGTACTTAAAGAGCTTAGGGAGGAAGTCAGCCCCCGGCTTTTTGTGGGCATGGTGCATTCACCCCAGGGGGATGAAACCTGGCCCATGCGGGATACCCTTTTTTATACCTGTCCCAAGGGGCTTAGGGCTAAAGGCCTGGACTGGGAGAAGCGATATATTCTTCCACTGCCCCGAGAGCTTAGCGGGGGACTTAGGGAAGGAAACCTGAAATATGAGGCCTTAAAAAAATATGAGCTTGCACTGGAGCCCAATGCCATAGACTATCTGCTGTCCTTTATTAAGGATGAGGAAATTTTTTGGGAGATTGACATGAAAAGAAATAAAGCACCAATCTATCCTTTGGATGCCTGGAAGGTGACAGAGGAAGCATTTACGATAGAAAATAATTATAGGAACGAAACCACCTTTGCCCTTTCCAACGGCTACATAGGAACCAGAGGCACCATGGAGGAGGCCTATGAATTTGATGTGGACACCGGCATGGAGGGAAATTTTATCAATGGCTTCTATGAAAGCAGCGATATTCGCTACGGTGAGGCTAATTTCGGCTCTCCCCTAAAAAGCCAGACCCTGTTAAATCTTCCCAATCTGAAAGAAACCAGGGTAACGATGGGGGGAGAGACCTTCTCTTTGTTGGAAAGTGAAGTCAGTTCCTATAGTCGTACCCTCTTTTTGAGAGAGGGGGTGGTAAGAAGAAGCCTGATTTGGACCACAAGGGAGGGAAAACGGCTGCAAATGGATTCTCTGCGCCTGGTTTCCTTTGACCGAAAGCATATTATGGCCCAGCGAATGACCTTAAGAGCATTGAACTTTGCTGGAGAGGTGGAGGTGAACAGCCGCCTGAATGCCAGGGTAGAAAATCATACCAGAAAAACCAATCCCATCGTGGACTATGGTCCCTTTGGGCCACGCCTGATTCCCAACCTGCTTGCGGCAAAGGAAGGAGAGATAATCTATCGGGGAACTACCATAGGCTCCGGACTTACTATGGGCTGTGGCTTTTTGCTTAATACCCTTCCCCGGGAGGCAGTTGTGGAGAGCAGTAGCGATACAGGAGAATTGGAAGGTGTCTGCAGCCTAAGGCTGCGGCTGGAAAAGGGAAAAGCTGTTATCCTGGATAAGTTTATGGCCTATGCTTCCTGCCTGGATAAGGTGGAAGGGCCATTGGAGGAGTTTCTTCAAAAAGAGCTGGAAGCAGCCGCAAAAATAGGAATGGATGAGCTTATTAGCCGCCAGAAAAACTACGTGGAGGATTTTTGGAGCAGAGCGGCTATTCAGATAGAGGGGGAAAATGCTCTTTCTATTATTCAGGGTCTGAACTTTAATCTATTCCATATTTTTCAGGGAGCCGGACGTGACGGAAGATGCGGTATGCCGGCAAAGGCACTTACCGGAGAGGGATATGAAGGCCATTACTTTTGGGATACGGAGATGTATATGCTGCCGCTGTTTATTTACACCCAGCCGGAGGTGGCCAGGGCACTTTTAACCTGGCGGTTTCACACGCTGGAGCCGGCCCGGGAAAGAGCTAAGGTGATGGGACATCCTAAGGGGGCACTTTTTCCCTGGCGAACCATTAATGGCGAGGAGGCTTCTACCTATTATCCTTTAGGCAGTGCCCAGTACCACATCAATGCGGATATAAGCTATGCACTGAGTCTGTATGTGCAGGTAACAGGAGATGAGAAGTTTATGATTGACATGGGAGCAGAGATTCTCATGGAAACTGCCAGAGTATGGGCCGATGTGGGCAGCTTTTGTGAAAAAAAGGGAGGAAGATATTGCATCTGCTGTGTCACCGGGCCGGATGAATATAATGTACTGGTGGATAACAATTTCTATACCAATCTGATGGCCAGAGAGAACTTAAGAGATGCAGTGGAGGCTGTTCGTTTTTTAAAGGAAAAAGCCCCCTGGAAGCTGGCAGAGCTGAAAGCACGCCTGGAATTTGCGGATGAGGAGCTTGTGCTTTGGGAAAAAATTATAGAAAAAATGTACTTACCCTATGATGAAGGACGGCAAATTTATCCCATGGACGATGGCTTTATGATGCGAAAGCCCTGGGATGAGAGCCGGATACCGCCCCAGAAGCGTTCCTGGCTTTATGAAAACTATCATCCACTGTTTATTATGCGCCATCGCATGAGCAAGCAGGCTGATGCCATCCTGGGCTTCTATCTGCATAATGACTGCTTCAGTGAAGAAGAAATACAAAGAAACTATGACTTTTATCAGGAGGTTACGCTCCACCATTCTTCCCTTTCTACCTGTATCTTTGGTATTGTGGCCAGCGATATAGGGTATCATGAGGAGGCCTATGATTATTTTAAGGATTCTGCAAGAATGGATTTGGACGATTATCACAATAATTTCTATGCCGGAATACATGGTGCCAATATGGCAGGAACCTGGCAGGCTCTGGTGAATGGATTTGCCGGTATGCGTATGCACCATGGACGACTTTCCTTTAAACCTCATCTTCCCAGGCAGTGGACACACCTTACCTTCAGGGTTCAGTACAAGGGGTCTGTTATTCAAGTGGATATGGAGCAGGAGAGGGTGCAATTTACTCTGCTTAGCGGAAATCCGGTTTTATTTTATTTAAAAAGAGGCAAGGCAGGGGAAAAGGCATTGTATTTGGAGAAAGGAGAGACCATTAATGAAAAAATATAAAGCAATTTTTTTTGATTGGGATGGAACGGCGGTGGTTTCCAGAAAGGCTCCGGCAGACGATGCCTGTGCGGCAATGAAGCCACTATTGGACAGGGGAACTCCTCTGGTTATTATTTCCGGCACCACCTATGAGAATCTGGCAGGAGGAAGGCTGGAGAGCTTTTTTACGCCTCATGAACTGCAAAATCTTTATCTGGGGTTAGGGAGGGGAGCTTATCAATATTCCTATACACCGGAAGGAGATCCCCATGTATTTGCCCGCTGTCTGCCGGATAATAAGCATTTACTCTTAATCCATCAGATTTGCTTTGATATTCACCAGTATCTTTTAGGAGAACACGCCTTTGCTACCGATATCGTTTTTACCAGGCCCAACTATTGTAAGATTGACCTAATGCCTGAGGTGGACAGAGGAGATCAGCTTTTTATGCAGGGAGAGGAGCTTACTGCACTTAAAGCTAAGCTAAGCTACCATGGAATTACAGGAGGGCTGCAGGACCTGTTGGAGTTGGCTGAACGCATAGGGAAGAAAAACAATATGCAGGTTCTTTCCACCTGTGATGCTAAATACCTGGAGGTAGGGATTACCTCTAAGGCGGACAATGCCAATGTGCTGATGAAGCGTTTGATGGAAGGAGGAATTGCTCCGAAAGATTGTGCCTTTTTCGGAGATGAATATGTGGGTATTGAACCGGGGATTTTTGGCTCCGATGCTTTGATGAAGACCGGGTTAACCTCTGAGGCAGATTTTTTTGATGTATCTGACCTGGAGGGAGAGCGCCCCGAAGGGGTTCAGGTGCTTGGCGGTGGAGTAGAGACTTTTTTGAACTTCTTAAAAAAACAGGCCGAACTGTAGGGCTTATCCAAAAGCAGCTATTCGAAAAGGAAAAAGGCAGAGACCTGACAGAAGTCATGAGGAGAAAAGAAGAGAAAAGCGGATTGTCAGAACCTGGTACATAAGCGTATAATAAAAAAATAGGATACAAAGGAGACTGACAATGAATATCAATGTACTACAGGGGGTTCTCCTCCCCTTTTTAGGCACTTCACTGGGTGCTGCCTGTGTATTATTTTTAAGAGGAGAGATGAACAAAAGTCTGCAGAGAGGAATGACCGGATTTGCCGCCGGGGTGATGGTGGCTGCCAGTGTGTGGAGCCTTTTGATTCCTTCTATGAACCATGCAGAAGGGATGGGAAAGCTGGCTTTTGTTCCTGCTGTCTTAGGGTTTTTGTTGGGAATGGGTTTTCTCCTTTTTCTGGATACGGTGACCCCTCATATGCATATTAATCAGAATACAGCGGAGGGGCCAAAAAGCAACCTGTCCAAGACTACCATGCTTTTGTTTGCCGTAACTTTACACAACATTCCTGAGGGAATGGCGGTTGGCGTGGTCTACGCCGGCTGGATAACCGGAGAGGTGGAAATCAGTGCTATGGCAGCCTTTACGCTGGCTTTGGGAATTGCCTTGCAGAATTTCCCCGAGGGGGCCATTATTTCCATGCCTCTTGCGGGTAAGGGGATGAAAAAGAGTAAGGCCTGGGGCTTAGGAATTCTGTCCGGTGTAGTGGAGCCGATAGCGGCAGGGGTTACGATTTTGCTATCGCAATATATTATCCCCATTCTGCCTTATTTACTTAGCTTTGCAGCGGGAGCCATGATTTATGTGGTAGTGGAGGAGTTGATTCCGGAAATGTCAGAAGGGGATCATTCCAATCTGGGAACCATTGTCTTTGCCATTGGCTTCAGCCTGATGATGGTACTGGATGTGGTGCTGGGGTAAATGGATTTGAATAAGGATAAAAAATCCGCCTGTCAATTTTACTTGATAGACGGATTTTTTTGAGATAGATTTCAATAGCTATACCCTAATTACAGGATGGGCTTAAGCTTCCTGTTTTCCCTTAATCGCAGCCTGTGCAGAGTAGCCACGAAAAACGATTTTTTGTTTTTAATTCCCTGTTTCAAAATATTAAAGAAAATAATCTCTTTAAAATGTACCGGGGGAATTTC
>JBJELR010000343.1:0-6269 GCA_051879255.1 Lachnospiraceae bacterium
CCCGGTCCCGGCCTTGCCGTGCGCTGCCTCGGCGACATCATATAGAAAATGGACAGGAATATTATGAAGTAAGTGATGGAAACTATCTGTTATTAGTGGATCAGAGCGGAAAATTACTTTCCTGTAACTTTGTAGGTGGTCCGAAAGATGTGGATTTGGTTATTCCCGGACAAGTGGGAAATATTCAGGTCAATGAAATTGCAGACGGATGCTTTGGAACGGATTTTCTTCCCAAAATAAAGACTCTTACCATTAATGATGGGGGAGCGTTGAAAACTATTGGAAACAGTGCTTTTGCAGGTGCTACTAATATGACTAAGGTAGACATCGGAGATTCGGTGGAGAGTATAGGAGATTCTGCTTTTGAAGGCTGTACGAGCCTTGCTGAAGCAATTATTGGCGGGGGCGTAAACAGGATCGGAGCAAAGGCGTTTAAGGGTTGTATAAAATTAGAGAAAATTACCTTTGAAACACCTATTGGCGGTGCAGCAGGTTTCCCTAAAGCGAATATTGGAAGTGAAGCTCTGGCTACCGGAAGTAATAAACTCGAATTGACAGGTATTCTGGAGGAAGGCTACGGTCCTTTTGAATACGCTATGGATCCCACTACCTATGTGAATCAGGGACAGGGTATTCGTGTACTTTACAAAACTCCTTCACCTACCAACCTGTCAGCGATTCTGGACAATCGTAACGGATTGGTTACACTGGTGGACTATCCTCAATATGGGGATTTACCAGAGAATGTTCGGCAAGATTATGAAGCTGGAAATCAAATGACTCCGGCAGATGAAGCAATGGTTAATGCTGCTATCAATATAAATATCCCGGCGGGAGTGGAATCTATAGATGTGAAGGGATATTTAAACAATGAACCCTATACAGGTGGAACAGGAGAGAGTAATAGCTTTAATAAAACAGCATATTTCTCTGAAACCCGTTTCGATAATTATGCAAAGTATGGTTTGTTTGGCGGTGATACTAACGATGCAACAGGTGATCCGACAAATCAAACTGAGACAAAATCACTTGGTAATGACCGTATTCGGAGCGTTACCATGCAAACAGTAAAATATTTACCTAACTCAAATACAGCCATTACTAATGATATTTTATCAGAAAATGGTTTGTCTGGCGGTGCTTTTTATAGCTGCGAGAACCTGGAAACCGTTAGTTTGGGAAGTGCCATGGAGGATATTGGCTCCCTTCCTTTCTTAGGCTGTTATAATTTGAGTAGTGTTGCCTCTGACAGCCCAAAGTATGTATGTAATAATAAGATACTTTATGAAAACCTTACGGATGGTTCTAAAGAAATTGCGGAGGTTTTAGGCTCTCGTGGTAATGCCAATGATAGGTTGATTAACATTGCTAACGATCCGGATTTTGCTAATGTTTCCAGTATAGCAGTAGGGGCAATAAGTGATGTTCCTAATGTACGAACCGTTGATTTTACTGGAAATGACATACTTAGAGAAATACCGGATAAAGCATTCCTTGGCAGCAAAAGTTTGTCAGATGTCATTCTTCCTACAAGTATCCGTACAATTGGTTTAAAAGCCTTTGCAGAAGGCGCACCCAATAATCTCCGGGTGTCTATTTACGGACGCGAAGTTAGTCTGGCCACAGATGCTTTCGAGAATACTCCATCGGTAACCGTTTATGCCTATAATGATTCAGCTGCATATAATACGGCAAATAAGATAGCTGCTCTATATGATAATGTGTACGTTGAAACATTGACTGACGTATATCGGGTTCAATTTTTTGATTATGATGGAATTACTGCATTATCTGAGGTTCAGTATGTAGAAAAAGGAAAGAATGCAGAACTTCCGGAGAATAATCCTACAAGAACCGGTTATGTCTTTACAGGTTGGAATAAATCCCATAAGGATATCCAAAAGGACACAGATATTATTGCTCTTTACGATATTGATCCTAATAACTCTGGCGGCAACGGAAATAATGGTGGAACTGGTGGAAATAACGGAACCGGAACTGGTGGTAACGGTAGTAACGGCGGAACCGGCGGTACTGGTGGCAACAACAATGGAACCGGAACTGGTGATTACGATGCTGATGGCAATCGTTTGTACACCTTAACCGTAACCGGTGGTAACGGCAGTGGAAAATATAAGGCCGGAGCCAAGGTATCAATTATGGCTACCGGAGGAAATACAGGAACTACCTTTGGGTATTGGAGCAGTTCTAGTAACGGAGTTATTTTTGATGACAGTACTAAATCAACAACCAGTCTGATTATGCCGGCAAACGATGCAACGGTTATTGCAAATTATGCCGGGCAATACAGACTGGAGGTAAAATATGGAAGTGGAAGCGGCAGCTATGCAGCAGGAACTAAGGTTTCTATTTCGGCTGTGGAGGCTCCTGCGGGAAAGAAATTCTACAGATGGGCTACCAATACTACAGGTTTGACCATTGAAAGCTCAACCTCTACCACGACTACCATCACTATGCCTGCCTCCAATGCTACGGTGGAGGCAACCTATACGAACACGAATGCAGCCACCGGTGGAACCGGGACTGGAAATGGAACTACCGGTACAACAGGAACTTCTTCCAATAATAAAACCAGCGTGGTTATCACCAGGCCGGGTATTTCTGATACTGACCAGGCATCTGCTTATGTAAGCGGGTCCACTGATGGATTTGTGGTTAAGATTACAGAAAGTCCTGAAGCTACCGAAGCAGCACTGGCAGCTTTGGAAAGAGAATACCCGGATATGACCAGAATTAAATTTGCTGCTATGGATATTAGTCTTTACGATGCAACCGGTGCCAACAAGATTACGGACACTACAGGATTAAAGGTGAATATCACCATGCCTATTCCGGATGCTTTGCGAACCTATGCAGGAAATAATAAGATTGCGGGCGTAGTTGATGGATCGCTGGACAAATTGGGTGTTAAGTTTGTCACCATGAATGGCGTACCCAGTATGAGCTTTACGGCAACTCATTTTTCTCCTTATGTTGTTTATGTGGATACAGGGAATCTGGTTGCGGGTAATGTGCTGGATCAGACACCGCAGACGGGAGATGGAATTCATCCTAAATGGTTCTTAAGTATTGGATTGGCATCGATTTCCATGATTCTCTTCTTAAAGAGAGATCCTAAATATAAAACCAGAATTTCCTAATCGGTTGATGTAGGGAGATTATTCAATCATTTTCAGAATCCGGCGGGCTCCTTTAGCCCGCCGGAAAGTGATTCAGTAAATTATTATGCAATGGAGGGCAAAACGGTGTTAAGAATACGGAGGATAACAGGTGTATTACTTCTCATTACTTCATTTCTGGTTACACAGATTCCCGGCTACCAAAGCAGTGCAGCAGCTACCTCTGATTTTCAGGTGGTTGGTACTACTTTGGTTAAGTATGTGGGTACCTCCTCCTCTGTATCGATTCCTTCCGGCATAAAAAAGATTGGTGCAGAGGCTTTTGCTGGAAATACAACTATGACATCGGTTTCCTTAGGAAAAGAGATAACGGAAATCGAATATGGTGCATTTAGGGATTGTGATAATTTAGTTTCAGTCTCTTTACCCGATTCTCTGGAAATTATTGGCAATGGTGCCTTTAGTAACAACAGCTCTCTAAAAAGAATTTCGATTAAAAAGAATCTTAAGGAACTAGGCTCAGGTGTATTTGCCGGCTGTAATAACCTTAGCACTGTTTCGGTGGATCAGGACAATCCTTATTTTTTAGTCTCAGAAAATGCTTTGTATAGTAAGGACAAAGCAACTCTTTATACCTATTTTGGGGGCAACAGGGCAACAGCCTTTACTATGCCCCAAACAGTTACTAAGGTGATGGACTATGCCTTTTGGGGAAATGATACCCTGAAGGAAATTACGTTAAGCTCCTCTTTAAGGGAAATTTCAGGCTATGCTTTATCTAATTGTAAAGCCCTCACTGGAATATCCATTCCTTATTCAGTAAGAAGTATTGATGCAAAAGCTTTTGAAAATTGTACAGCTTTAGCCGAAGTGACCATACCGTCTTCTGTAGTCTATATTCATTCTACGGCTTTTGACGGTTGCTCTAATCTGGAGATTAAGGCGGATAAAGGAACTCTCGCCGATGATTTTTATCAAAGCTGGAAAAAAAACAATCGTGGAAATAGTGATGAGGCGGCAACTATACTCGCTGTCAGTGAAAATTCCCTAAACAATAACACCACTGAGAATACCACTACTTCCAATGGTGGAAAGGTATATGTTGTAGGTGGTAATGGACAGGTGACTTCCGCTGATAAAAATGGTGTAGAAAACAGTAGCAGCTCTACTGAGATTTATTCTAATGTCGGCAGGGCCATGTATCATCCCAGTAATGTAGACTATATTCCTCAAAGTGACCCATTGGAAGAAATAGAGGATGGGGTAGTGGGAAAGACGATTGTGGTGGGGCAGAATGCCGTAGTGTTTATGGATTCTCCACTTACGGTAAATTCAGGTCTGAATCTTAGAGAAATTTCACAGGAAGAGGAAAGGGAGGCCCTGCCTTCCTTTGTGGATGAAGACAAAGGAACTGCATTACCTAAATATGCGGTAATCAACAATAAAATAACGGCCAACGCCTACTACGGAAGCAGTTCGTTGACAGAATACAGTATTCCTTCCAACATTACAGCTATTGGGGACTTTGCCTTTGCCAGAAGTACGTTGACTTCGGTAAGCATTCCTCAGGGGGTAAAGGAAATCGGATATGCGGCCTTTTATCATTGTGATTATCTGACAACAGTGAATATCCCTTCTTCAGTAGCCTGGATAGAGCCATCTGCCTTTGCCTATACAGCATGGCTGACCAATTGGGGGAACGATAAAGCAGCAGAGGATTTTCTTATTGTAGGAGATGGTATTCTGTTGGCTTATAAAGGAAACAGTCCGTTTGTAGAAATTCCCACAGGAGTAAAAACCATTGCACCGGCAGTTTTTGCAGGACATGATGAAATTCAGGGAGTGAATATTCCCGATTCAGTCAATATCATCGGTGAAGAGGCTTTCTTAAACTGCAGCAGCCTGTCTAACCTTCAGGGAGGACGATTCCTCACTGAAATTCAGGACAGAGCGTTTCAAAATACTGCGCTTACTGAAGTGACAATTGCTGATACGGTAGAATCCATTGGAGTGGCTGCTTTTTCCTGCCAGGAGGATGGAAGGGAAAGAACGGTAATTTTCGAAGGAAATATTCTGCCAAAGCTTAGTGCTGCAGATCGTTCAAAACGTGTAAGTAATTCTGCACTCAGACAGCCCGCCTTTAGTGGTAACTGGACAGCAATTTTGTCTGCCGGGGGACTAAACACAGAAGGAACCATTTTTGAGAAGGGCAGTCTTGGCTTTACCGGTAAGGTTGCAGTGATGGATGGTGGAGAAAAGAAGCAAATTGATACCCTTTCACTTAACCAACAGACAGAAAGTGGAATACAGATTATTTCTGCCATTGAGGAATGGCCTGCAGCAAAGCTTACGGCAAGCCTTCCTTATGAAGGAAACTTTTTCCTGACTATCCAACCGGGTAATCCTTCCGACGTTGAGGAAGCCTTCCAAAGAATTTATGGCCAGAAGGTACCGGAAATATTCGCTTTTGATATGACCATGAAAGATTCTACTGATTCTGTCCTGCTTACCCGATTTGGTGCAAGACCTTTAGAGGTAAAGGTGCCTCTCCCGGATAATATCAGTGGAAGTGAAGTGCATGTGGTGGCTTTGGATGAAGATGGTCAGCTTGAACTTCTGTCTTCTACTCTGGTACAGCAGGTAGGCGAAGGTGCTTATGTTAAATTTTCTACTACCCATTTATCTTCCTTTGCCATTTATGGGGTAGGAGAAAATGGTATTCGACTGGTTGAAAATGGAAATGTTCAATATACTGCCGTTACCGGAAAAAAAGATTATACACCCAACACCGGAGATAACTCTATCCATCCCAAATGGTTCATTGCGTTGGGAACAGGAGCAGTGGCTGTCCTTCTGATTTTTGGACGTCCCAAGAGGAAGCAAAGGAAACATTAACCCTATATGCTGCATATCTTGTAAAAAAATGCGGGGGTATGCAGTGCAACGAGTCAGAATACAAATTGGCTGTGAAAATAAGCTGACAAAAGCCTATACCGGAAAGAAAGTTGCCGTAGCCCTTCTGGATACAGGAATTATTTCTCATCCCGATTTTTCAGGGAGGATAGCAGCTTTTCGGGATTTTGTTCGGGGAAAAAGAGACCCCTATGATGATGCCGGACATGGAACCCA
>JBJELR010000344.1:0-6230 GCA_051879255.1 Lachnospiraceae bacterium
CCAAAGCATTTTCTTTATTTTGTACATAACTGTATGCTAATCTATACATTTTTTCCTGGTTATCCAGAATATATTCCACCGTCTGATCATATACACTGTTCATTTATTTTCCTCCTGGGAAACAAGAAAGATTTTCTTCCGGAATGATATCCTTCTGTCTTATAGATACATCGCCAATCAAAAAAGTTTCAAGAAAAAACCCGGAAAGATTTTCCTTCCGGCTTTAACATTTACCTTAAAACCATACTTCCTGCCAGATATAGCAACGGCTGATGAAGCAGATAAATCAATAGGGAGTGTCTTCCTAAAGCCTGTACTCCGGGAATACCGGGATTAAATATCCCTTTGTCAAGCCATCCCTTTTTCTTAAACAGCCCATAGAGAAAGTATCCCGTAAGGAACAGAAAAAACCAGGGAAACAGGGAAAAGTAATCTGTAGAAAAGAAGGTTTTGGGAGGAAAGCCAAGATAAGCCCCCAGGTATCCCGAATATCCCTCTCCCTGATACCAGCTTTGCGGAAGTCTGACCAAGGTTAATCCTCCTACCCCCAAGTAGCCACTATTTACGTTTTTTAGCAGGATAAATAGAGAAAAGCTGAGTACTGCTCCTAAAAGGTGTGGCAGCTTCTGAAAAAAACGATTTAACCAGGTCATCAGCAGGATACATGAGCCAATACAGGTAAGTACACCAAATACTACTCTGTTTTGCGGCATTGCCACAAGGGTAGCTAAGGTGACTAACAGGCCGCTGGCAAATACCGTCAGCCCGTTTTTCAGGGGATTTTTCCCCATAGACCAACAAAATCCGGAGAGCAGAATAAAGGTCCAGCAAATACTCTGCTGCCAAAAATAGGCTTCTTTGGTTTGATACCAGGGCCAGTTATAGCCATAAAGATATACCATATTCCAGGCGCCATGATAAATAATCATGCTGATCAGCACCATTCCTCTCAGAGAGTCCAGTAAGCCATATCTGTTCTGTTTTCCTTCTATCCTGTTCTTGTTCAACTTCCACTTTTCCTCACTCATCCCTGCCTCTTGGTTAAAAGTATTTTCTGTTCTAAAATCGCTTAATCTTACGAGTGGTATTTTTTTCAAATTCCACTTCTCTTATCTGTAAAGCGTAAATTCGTTTATATAAGGGAGCCTGCTTATTGTATTCATCAATAAGCTGCTGCAGACCTTCCCGAATATCCTTGATTTTTTTCTTTTTTGCATATTCATAATCAGGGAAGACTTCTGCTTCAATTACTCCTTCCTTCTCTCGAACCAGAACCTCCTGCACTAATCGGTTTTCTCCCAGCTTGTTTTCAATTTCCTCGGGAGAAACATTCTCTCCATTAGGTGTGATAATCAGGTTCTTCTTCCGTCCGGTGAGAAACACAAAACCATCTTCATCCACATAACCCAGATCCCCTGTTTTCAGCCAGCCATCCTCCAGAGTATCCGCCGTTTCCTGAGGCATCTTGTAATAGCCCTGCATCACACTGCTGCCCTTTACCCAGAGTTCCTCCTCTACCGTTTTGGCTTCACAGTTAGGCATCAGCTTTCCTACGGAACCGGCCTTCATGTTTCCTATGTAGTTGCTGCTGATTACCGGTGAGCATTCTGTCATCCCATAGCCCTGATAAATAGTAATTCCATATTTGGCAAAGGTTTCCACATAGGCCGGGTTCAAATAGGCTCCACCACTGCAGATACTTTTAAACTGCTTACCAAATACTTTCGCCTTCACTAAGGGTGCCGGAATCCAGGCAGCTTCCTCCAGCTTCTTTGCCAAAGTTTCAATCATAAGAGGTACCATCAGCATCATTTCCGGTTCAAACAGCTTAATGTTTTTTGCCACCCGCATTAACGAATCATTGATGCAGATTACACTGCCCAGAGAGAGAGTTTTCAGAATATCCATGCTAAGACAGTAGGCATGGTGGATAGGCAGCACCGACATCACTACCGTTCCATGGGCAAATCCCATATCCAGACAGGTGGCATTCTCTGCCAGATTCCTGTGGGTCAGCATAACTCCCTTGCTTTTTCCCGTTGTTCCTGAAGTAAACATGATTGTCGCCAAATCGGCCGGCCCCGGTTCGTAGCTATAGCCTTCTTCCTGCTTCTTTAATTCCTCCCAAAGGAACAGGACAGCCTGGGAATCCGCCGATTTGCTTTCTGAAATTTCCTCCATAGCAATGAGGTGCTTCAGCTTTGGACAGCCTTGTTTAGCTGCTGCAGCCACAGCAGCAGCCCCTTTGCTTCCATCAAAAATCAGTATCTCCACGTCTGCTCTGCGGATTAATTCACAAATATCTTCTGTGGGAAGGAGGACATCCAAAGGAACGGCAACCCTGCCGCTGTTTACTGTTCCAAAATAGGATACCACCCAGGAATAGGAGGTGGCCCCAATAATGGCAATATGACTGCCTCTTTCTGCCAGCTCGTCCAAAAGAGCCGAAAGCTTCTCGGTATCCTGCCGAAGCTCCTGATAGGTTTTTGCCTGAATTTCTACCGCCTTTTTTCCCTCTCCAGCATTTACCTTTACCTTGTAGCGAAAGGCATCCTGGCTGCGAAAGGTTTCCTCTGCCTGCACCAACAGTTGGCGCAGAGTACTGCTTTTTGCCTGACTCATGCTTACCTCCTTAGACTTTCTGCCGCTTTGATCCTCTTTCCTGCTCTCAGGAAATCCTTTCCAGGTATTCTACCGCTTCCTGTACAGTGCGAATATCTGCTGCTTCTTCCTGATCTATTTCCACATCAAAGCGATCCTCAATTTCTCCCAGCATATTCATAAAGTCGAAGGAAGTAAAGCCTAAATCCTCCATAAAACGGGATTGGGGGTGAATATCCTTTTTGTCTACTTCTACATACTCTACAATAATCTCAACCAACTGCTCAAACATAATTTTTGTCCTCTCTTTTGTCTTTTTTCCCTACTTTTTTCTTCACCTTATACCAGGCGGATAATATCCCCAATGGTCAAATTAGGATTTTCAATTCCCTTGAACATAATCCTGCACAAATAATAATAGAAATATTCCAGCTTTTCTCTGCTGATAGCCTCTACCTGATGTTCAAAATTAAAATCCAGTCCGTTATCATCGGCTCTGTGCATTACCGTAAGATACATCGCCTGAGTAGTAGCTCCGTTTGGATACCATTTCGTCTTGTAGCGAATATCCCCAAGCTGGGTCAGTCCCTTGTCCTTAAGGGTCATGGGCTGATAGGTCAAAGACATGGGCTCATAGGTTCTTCCCGGCTCTACAGGATATACCTTCCTGCGGTAGGTCAAATACTCTACCGGGTCAAAATTGGTATGGCGGAAAATTTCATTCTGCTCATCCCGAATAATGTGTATTCCCTCCATAAAGGTTTTATCTTCGGAAATAATGGTTCTAAAGGGGAAGGAATGAATTCTGGTTCCTCCTGACTTTTTCTCTGCCAGAGTGGCCCGTCTGGCATAGGCCACATTAACGGATACATCATCATTTCCATTCATCTTCTGCAAATAGGTACGAATTCCCATCAACAGCAGACATTGAAGGGAAATATGGCGTTCCTGACAAAACTGCATCAGCCTTCTGGTAGGCTCCTCCTCCAGATGAAAGATGTCCAAGGCGGATTCCACATTTCGGGAAATAAATAAAGCTGCCCTTGCATTAGGATTGGTCTCTCTCTCCCTCTCCAAAGCTCCGGGACCATCAATACCGTTATAGATCGGTTCAGATTCTTCAATCCGCTTGTAGAAAAACTCCCTATCCCTTTGCTGTGCTTTACTTCCCGCCTCATAAGCCAGGTCCTTCTCAAGCTGCTCCAGATAGGAACGCATGGGTTTGGGATATTCTATTCCTTCAAACATGGTATTGCAATAGAGCTCAATAATATCTCGCATGAAGCCAATCAATGACTGAGCATCCAAAACAAGATGATCTCCCAAAAGATATATTCCCTGATAGTTGTCCGGTGTCTTGATGATGACGATCCGGGTCATAGGAGAATCTTCACGCTTAAACGGCACTCTGGTCCATTCCTTCATGGTTTCTTCAGCTTCTTCCATAGTAGTATGGGAAAAATCCACAAATTCCACTTCCCAATCCTCATGCTCTACCACATACTGATACCACTGCTTTTCCTGTTTGTCATAGGCAAAGCGAAGACGCATGGCCTCGCTGCGCTCATAAGCCTTCATAATCGACTGGCGCAAAACTCCCAGGTCCAAATCATACTCGATGGTGAGGCTGGTTCCTACATTCACTACCTCTTTTTTAGGGCAAAAGTCAAGGTAATAGAAGTGGAATTTCTGTGCCACCGTTAACGGGTAAGTTTTATAGCCTTTTCTTATTTTCATTCTTTCCTCCATTCTTAAGCTTTGGCAGCCTTATCCAAAGATTTGTGCCTGAAATTCGTTCAGTGCCCTCTCATAGGCTTCTTTGCTTTTATAGTAACTTTCTGCATGTGCTGCTCCTTCAACAATCAAGAGCTTTTTCGGGGCGCTGCAGCTTTCATACATTTCACGACACATGGAGCAGGGGACGAAGGTATCCGCTGAGCCATGAATAAACAAAATAGGCACCTTGGCCTTTGTCACCTCCCGTCTTGCATTACACTCATCCATTCCGTAGCCGGCAGCCTTTCTGTTTATCAGGTCTGCAGCCGGTATAACCGGAAAAGCGGGAAGATGGTACATAGAATGCAGAACATGGGTAAATACCTCCTTGGGAGAAGTAAACGCACAGTCGGAAACGATTCCCTTTACCTGGGGCGGCAGCTCAAGGCTGCTTGCCATTAGAACTGTGGCACCTCCCATAGATATACCATGCAGCAAAATTTCCACTTCTTCTCCACAGTTCTCCACTACCCAGTTCATCCACTGCAGGGCATCCCTCCTATCCAGACAGCCGAAACCGATATACTCTCCTTCGCTGCTTCCATGAGCACGAGCATCAGGATGAAGCATTCCATAGCCCCTCTGCAGATAATAATAGGACAAACCGGTAAAATCCTGCATTCCCTTGCTGGTATAGCCATGAAAGCAAAGTACAACCCTCTTTTTCCCATCCTGCATTCTTTCCGGCGGAAAATAAGTGGCATGAAGCTTCAGCCCATCAAAGGAGGTCTGGTACACATCCATGTGCTCCTGATTCAGCATATATGCTTTTCTCTCAGCAAGAAAATCTTTATACTTAGACCAGTCTGTACCTGCCATTTTAACCGTTTTTTCTACATCTGTATGGGTTCTTTTCATCGTTCTGCGATAGAAATAGGCTGTTTCTATCGCCCCGGCTACCGCCAGGCCTCCTACCCCAAAAGCCATTCGGGAAAGAATGGATTTCCTGCCTTTTTTCTTTCCTCTTATGTACTTATCTTTCATTTTTCCTCCCTTCCGAAGCATCTTTTGTTACAAAACATGAGCAAAATTTCATTGCTCTACGCTTATTGAGCTTTCCGGCTATTTATTTAGCTTTTCTTTTTCTGGCTTTGTTTGCCATTTCAATAATCTCCTTTAACTTGAGAGCTTTGTCAAAATCTCCCTCTACCTTCAGCCTGTGAGCCAGAAATTCTGCTACCGGGTCTGCCTTTCCCTCCGCCATCTTCAGAAAGGTTTTCGGGTCACTGATAAAGATAGCCTGTCTGTCATAGTATTCATAGGGTTCAATGTGAAGCTGCCCATCCTTTACCTCCACATAGAAAATTCCTCCCGCCTCCTGGTCTTCAATATTGAATTGAAAGGCCAGATGCTCCTTAATTTTGCTCACATCGGTTCCCATAAACCGATTTTTCATTTCCTGAAAAAATTCTGCGTAAGTCATGACTTTCCTCCTTTTATCGTTTCGCTCTACTGCTCAGTCTTCTCTGTTTTTTCTTCCTGCTCCTTATCTTCCACTTCCAGCTCATCGTATTTATGCTCCTTTTGGGGTGTAGGCACCAAATTCAAAATTACACTTTTATTCTGATGCTTCAGATAGAAATACCCCAGAATGGCAAAAATAAAGGCACCGATAAAATTAACCCACAAATCCATCATGGTATCAATCAGACCAATGTCCAGATAGCCTCCCACACCAAGAGGGGCTCCATTAATCACCACTTCATTAATATTGGGAATGGTCACTCTAAGATTCTGCTTTGTGGGATCCAGATAGGTGGATGAAATAAAATGGACTACCGTATCCTTTTGCATATCGTATCCGAAAAGACTGTCCATACCAAATTCAAAAAACTCCCATAATACCCCTATGG
>JBJELR010000345.1:0-6165 GCA_051879255.1 Lachnospiraceae bacterium
CAGCCGGGCCATTTCGTACTGAAAATAGGTTTCCAGAGTAAATTCCTCCAGCCCATATATTACTTCCTTCCTTTCCTGCTTTAGTCTGCGGCTGTCATTCTCCTGTTCCATTCGCATTTGCAGCAGCTCCAAAGAATAAGGCTCACACAGGTTAAGCCGATTCCCCAGATAAAATACTGCGTTTACTTCATTTGCATAATCTCTAATCCTCCTTTCCAGCTCCTTCGGGCTTATTTCCTCCGGCAATTCCCGGGTAACAAAATAGGCATAAAAATCATATTCTTCCCGGCTAATCTTTCTGGTATAGCCTTTATATCCCTCAATCATTTGGATTAATCCAATGCTTTCAGTGGTTGTGTTTTCTTTCCGGCAGCCACTGCCAAAAATCAAAATCAGCAATAACAGAACAAACAACATGCTTTTTTTCCTTTTAACCTGCTCTTTTTTTCTCAATTGCCTTTCTCCTTTTCCACACCACCGCTTTTATGAGGGGGTATCCTTTATATTAGTATATGCTTCCCTAAACGGCATTATGGCTATTTTGTCCATAGGAGTTTAGCTTAAGGATACCATTGAAGAAATAAATAAGAACTGCTAGAATGAAAAAGCAGGACAAAGCAGGTAAATGAGCATCCTCTTTTACCCAATCTCCCTGCCGAAAGGAAACCATCTATGACAAAACATCTATCCCAGCCGACTTCTTCCCGCTGTCCGGCCAGTAAAAAATGCGGCGGCTGCCAATATGTAGACCTTCCCTATGATAAGCAATTAAAGAAAAAACAGCAGCACTTATCCTCCCTTCTTTCTCCCTTTGGAAAGGTTAAGCCTATATTAGGGATGGAGAATCCTGACTTTTACCGCAATAAGGTTCATGCCGTATTCGGTCTGGACAGAAAGCACCGCCCTATTGCCGGCGTCTACGAAGCAGACAGCCATCGTATTGTCCCTGTAGAGAGCTGCTATCTGGAAAACCAAGAAGCTGCTGCCATTATACAAACCATCAAAGAGCTGCTGCCCTCCTTTAAAATTAAGGTCTATGACGAAGACAGCGGCTATGGACTGCTTCGCCATGTGCTGGTGAGAACTGCAGATAAAACGGGTCAGATTATGGTGGTTCTGGTTCTTTCCTCCCCCATTCTTCCTTCCAAAAACAACCTGGTAAAGGCTTTGCTCAAAAAACATCCCCAAATCACCACTATTGTAATAAATGTAAACAATCGGAAAACCAGTATGGTTTTAGGGGATAAAGAGCAGACCATTTATGGTAAAGGCTTCATTGAAGATATTCTTTGTGGAAAAAGCTTCAAGCTCTCCCCCAAATCCTTCTATCAGGTTAATCCCTCGCAAACAGAGGTTCTTTACCAAACTGCTATCTCCTACGCTTCTCTTACCGGAAAAGAAACCGTTTTGGATGCTTACTGTGGAATCGGCACGATTGGGATGATTGCTGCCCCTAAAGCTAAGCGGGTCATTGGGGTAGAACTGAATCAGGCGGCAGTCCGGGATGCCATTTTTAATGCCAAAAGGAACAAGCTCAATAATATTCAGTTTTACCAAAAGGATGCAGGACAGTTTATGCTTCAGCTTGCCAGGCAGGGGGAAAATCCTGATGTCATCTTTATGGATCCTCCCAGAGCCGGAAGTGATGAAGCCTTCCTAACCGCTGCTGTGACCTGTAAGCCTGAGAAAATCGTCTATATCTCCTGTAATCCTGAAACCTTGGCCAGAGATTTGAAGTTTCTTACACAGAGAGGCTATCAGGTAAAGCGGATTCAGGGTGTAGATATGTTTCCCCATACGGAACATGTGGAAACGGTTGTATTGCTATCAAAAAAAGCTGACTAAGGGGAGTCCTGATTCCTTCTAAACCAAATGTGGGTTTCCAAGAAGAATTTTACATAACTTTACATTCGTATTTGGGTATTGTAAAATACAGCTATGCTATGGAATTAAAAACACTGAAGAAAAGAGGGGGATGTAGAGATAAATCCACTGAAAAAAATACGGAAATAGGTTAAGATATTGTGGATTTCTGCGTAAAGAATTAAATGAAAATATTATACTTTGATTTATCAGCCATACTGCTATTATCTATTTTTATTGCATCTATGTTTCTTCGTAAAATGCTGGAAGGGCGGGCAAACAAACTGCTTTTAGTCATTTATGTTAATGTTCTGATTACATGCATTTTAGATATCTGGTCAGAGTCCTACTCCATTTGGTTTCCCGTAAAAGAAACCAATTCCTTATTACGATATATTCTATACTACGGGTATTTTTTAAGCCGAAATTTGACAACGCCTCTCTATCAGCTTTATCTTTGTGCGGTTACTGATACATGGCATATCTTAAAAAAGAAAAAATGGTTGCAAGGGCTGCTTGTAGCGCCATATCTGGCGATCTGTCTATTGCTGTTTTTCAACCTGTTTTATCATAACGTATTCTATTTCGATCAGAATCTGATTTATACGAGAGGCCCTCATATTTATGGGCTGTATATTTTTGCATTTATATACTTTATCATAGGAATCGTATATTTATTGGCCTACAGGAAGGTTCTGTCTGTTGAAAAGTTTTTAGTGTTAATCTGTCTATACCCATGGAATATATCGGCTATTCTTGTCCAGCTTTTCGTTCCGAAGTATCTGGTGGAGATATTTTTAACCACACTTTCTCTTATCTTAATCTCCAACGTTGTGCAGCGACCGGAAGAAATAGTTAATCCAATCATTGGGATACACAGCCATGTCGCTTACATGTCAGCTATGAAAAAAATCTTTATGCTGCAAAAACCGGTACAGGTATTTCTCGCTAAAATCGTAAATTACCAGTCCTTTTTTACCGTTTTAGGATATGATTCCTGTAATTCTCTCATGAAACAGATTGCGGATAGTCTGCAGTCGGTTTTTAGAAAGAAAGACTTTTCGGTGGATCTGTATTATCTGGAAAATGGATTGTTCGCAGTGGTGTCGGAAAGTGATGATTCAGAATACTTTAAGAATACCGCACAGCATTTTTCTGATTTAATTAAAGGCGGCATTCAAATGGGCAGACTGGAATTGGAGCCTAATGCCTGTATCTGTGTTTTCAGTTGTCCCCGGGATATCCATGAGTATGAGAAAATGTTATCCTTTGCCAATACCTTCTCTACATATTTTCCGGCAGATAGTACAATTACCTATTTAGAAGACGAGTATAAAAAACCAAACTCCATATTCCAACTACAAAATGAGATTGCCGGAATTGTAACTCAGGCAATTGAAAAGCGTCGTTTTCAGATGTATTATCAACCGATTTATTCCGTTGAAGAAAAAAGTTTTTTGTCCGCAGAAGCACTGATCCGGCTATACGATGAGAAATATGGATATATTTCACCGGAATTATTTATTACAGAGGCTGAAAAAAACGGAACGATTCTCCAGATCGGAGAGTTTGTTTTGGATAGTGTCTGCAGTTTTCTTGCCGAATGTTCGCATACAGGATTGCCTGTCCACTGTATCGAACTGAATCTGTCCATGAAGCAATGTATGCAGAAAGATCTTGCGGATAAGATACTTTACTATATAGAGAAGTATAACCTGAAACCGGAACAGATCAATTTAGAGGTGACAGAAACGGCGGCCAATACAGCCCAGGATATTGTAGAAGATAATATATGCGAGCTTTCGAAACAAGGCATAACATTTTCTCTGGATGATTATGGTACAGGCTATTCCAACATCAGCAGGATTATGTCTCTCCCCTTCCAGGTTGTTAAGATAGACAAGAGCATGACGGATAAGGTTTTTGACAGCAAAATAAACACTATCTTAAAATATAATATTCGCCTGCTAAAAGAAATTGGAATGGAAATTGTAGTGGAGGGTGTAGAAACCGAGGAGGTTTTAAAACAGTTTGAAGAAATGGGATGTGACTTTATTCAGGGGTACTATTTCTCAAAACCGCTTCCGCAGCATGAATTTGTGGAGTTTATTAAAAAACACCGGGCAGCAGGGATTAAGTAAGGAGCTTTCTGCAGATGAAATTAAAAAATATTTTAATCGTTGTTAAAGATATAGAAAAAGCAAGGCGGTTTTATCAGGATTTGTTTGGTCTTGACCTTGTATTGGACAATACCGGCAATATGATTTTAACGGAAGGCTTAGTGCTCCAGGAGGAAAAAATATGGAAAGAATTTCTGGGAAAAGAGATTATCCCGGAGAGCAATTCCTGTGAGCTATACTTCGAAGAACGCGACATAGAAGCATTTGCCCGAAAACTTGAAGCCTTATATCCTTCTGTTAAATATGTCAACCGACTGATGACCCATAGCTGGGGGCAGAAGGTGATTCGTTTCTATGATTTAGATGGCAATTTAATTGAGGTTGGTACACCGATGTAGGATGAAAGCTGCCAACTACGGAATGATCTTAACTTGCAACCATCGGTTGACAAATTTCAAAGCCTGCTTTCTGGCCTGCAGAATCTGCCTCTGGTAATATGTAATTATTCTATTCAGAGCCATGCAAATTTACATTCTGTGAATGCTTGCATTCAAACAGAATGGTAAATTTATATGGCGAAGTAACCACATGAGCAAAAGGAAAGCTGCGTAGTAGCGATTTTGCGAATGGGGTTCTGAATAGACAATTGTTCGAACAAAATAAAATCTCAGTGTAAAACACTTTGAAATGGAGGTAAATATGATATTAGCAGACAAGATTATTGAGGAAAGAAAGCGAAACGGTTGGAGTCAGGAGGATCTGGCAGAGAAGCTGGGTGTATCCAGACAGTCGGTATCTAAATGGGAGGGAGCACAGTCCATCCCTGACCTTAATCGCATCCTTCAACTGGCGGAGCTGTTTAGCGTATCCACAGACTACTTACTAAAGGAAGATGCCAAAAAAGAAACGGAACCTGCACCACTTTCTGAATCCCTGGAAACGACGAAGGGATTGCGTCATGTCAGCATGGAAGAAGCATCGGATTTTCTCAGGCTGCAGGAAAAGAATGCTCCCTTCATTGCCATGGGTGTATCCTTATGTATAACCTCTCCCATCCTTCTGATTGTACTAGGTGGCTTGGCAGAAAGTGGGCTGTTTGGCATTTCAGAAAATCTTGCAGGAGGCCTGGGCCTTACTATTCTTCTGATTATGGTTGCCATAGGAGTCTTTATTTTCATTCGGTGCGGTATAGAAACAAAAAAATACGAATTTTTAGATACCACAGAGATTGATACTGCTTATGGTGTTGAAGGTATGGTCAGAGAGAAAAAAGAGGCTTTTTCTGGAAAATTCACTCTAAACGTTTCCATCGGCGTAATTCTTTGTATCCTGTGCTCTGTTCCCCTGCTGATCAGCAGCTTCCTCACCAAGGAGAAATATATCCTTACTGCTATGGTGGGTTTACTTCTGCTTATTGTTTCTTTAGCCGTAAATCGGTTCGTCAGTGTAGGGATAATTAACTCCGGTTATGAAAAATTACTTCAAGAAGGGGATTATACCGCCGGAAAGAAAAAATCAGCTCCTATAATAGACCGAATAGCAGGCATCTACTGGCTTCTTACCGTTGCCATCTATCTGGCCTGGTCCTTTTCTACCATGAAATGGCAGCTTACCTGGCTTGTGTGGCCCGTTGCAGGCGTATTATTTGGTGCAGTTGTCATCGTGGTAAAAATGGTGATTAAAGCAGAGGATTAGAAAAAATAAAAAGAGAACCCAAAGCGATATTGAGTGGAGGTATGCAATGGAACACAAAAGAAAAGTATATTTAGAAATGATAAGAATCTTAGCAATATTTCTGGTTATATTTAATCATGTGGAGGGTGTTACTCTATATCAGACATCCGTAGGGCTTAAAACATGGGGATATATGTTTATTTCCATGCTTACCTCTATTAATGTTCCTTTATTTTTTATGGTATCAGGAACCTTATTGTTAGGTAAAATAGATAATTTTAAAACGGTAATACAAAAAAGAGCGAGACCGTTTCAAGTTTTGTGTAAACTCAGAAATCTGATATAAGATATGTGAATAGTTACTGAAGGGCAGAGCCGAATTTTACGGCTTCTGCCCTTATCTGCATTATACAGGGATTTTTAGGCATGTCAATACGACCTGCCATTTTCAGGTCATTCTTACAGGTTTCTGCCTGCCAGACGTTCCTCAAAATAAATTTCTAACTGG